>NZ_JAYGIA010000082.1:0-25706 GCF_034931165.1 Synechococcus sp. BA-124 BA4
CATCGGGCGGCAGGAGCAGCGCGCCGGCCGAGCAGGTTTCGAGGGCTGCGGCCAGGCTGTGGCCCAGCTCGAGAAAGGCCAGCTCCGCCGCGCCGGCCCGGTCGACGGCGGCCGCCGTGATCAGCTCGGGATCCGTGGCCAGATCTCTGGGGCTGGCCTCGCTCAGCTCGCTCAGGTGCGTGAGCAAGGTGCTGAAGCGCATTCCAGGGATCGCGGCCGGTGGCCGGATCGTAGGGCGGCCCCTCAGCCCCGGGCCGCCGCCGGCGCGGTGAGCACCAGATGGTCGCAGTGGACAACGGCATCGCCGGCGCCGTGCTCAAGGGCGCTCTTGGCCGCCTGGCTGCTCAGTCCCAGCACCTGGGCCACCTCAGCGCTGCTGAGGGCCGAGAGGCCGCGGCCGATCTCCCGGCCCTCCAGCGACAGCAGCCGTACGGCATCCCGCCGTTCGAACTCGCCGTTGACGGCGCGGATGCCCACCGCCAGCAGGGAGGCTCCCCGCTCGATCAGGGCCCGCTCGGCGCCGGGGTCGATCAACAGATCCCCCTTGGGCAGCAGGGCGTGGGCCAGCCAGCCCTTGCGGTCGGGCAGAGGGCTGGGGCTGGGCCGGAAGAGGGTGCCGAGGCGTTCTCCGGCCAGCAGGGCTTCGAGCACCGCTGGATCGCGGCCATCGGCCAGGCGAACGGCGATACCGCTGGAGGTGGCGATGCGGGCTGCGGCCAGCTTGGTGGTCATGCCGCCGGTGCCCCAGCGTCCGCCGCCCTTGGCCACGCCGCTCAGGCGCTCCAGCTCCAGCAGATCGCGCACTTCCTCGATCGGCTGGGCACTGGCATCGCTGCGGGGATCGCCCGAATAGAGGCGATCCACATCGGTGAGCAGCACCAGCTCATCGGCGCCGACCGCCACCGCCACCAAAGCCGAGAGGGTGTCGTTGTCGCCGAAGCGCAGCTCGTCGGTGGCGAGGGTGTCGTTCTCGTTGACCACGGGCACCACGCCCCAGCTGAGCAGCTGCTCGAGGGTGCGGCAGGCGTTCTGGTAGCGGCGGCGGGAGGCCAGGTCGCCGCGGGTGAGCAGCACCTGGGCCACGGAGGTGCCGTGCTCGGCGAAGGCCGTTTCATAGAGCCGCATCAACCGACCCTGGCCCACGGCGGCGGCGGCCTGAAGGGCCACCACCTCCTCGGGACGCTCCCTGAACCCGAGGGCATGGCAGCCCAGACCCACGGCACCGCTGGTGACCAGGGCGATGGCCTCCCCCAGCTGGCGCCGCCGGCTGAGGCTGCCGGCCAGACCGGCGATCACCGCCTCGGTGTCCCGCTGGGCCGTGCCGCGCAGCAGGCTGGTGCCCACCTTGATCACCCGGCGTGTCGGCGGGGCCTGCGTCGTCATCGGCTCCACTCGGTGCCCACCAGCCGTGCCAGACCCACCTCCAGCCGCTGCAGTCGGTCCTGCTGACAGGGCCGACCTTCAGGACCGACGGGCTTCACCAGCACGGTGAACAGACCGAGACGGTTGCCCACCAGCACATCGGTGAAGAGACGGTCACCGGCCAGGGCCACCTGCTCGGGGGGAAGCTCGAGGTCGGCCAGCACGCGCCGCAGGGCACTGCGGCGGGGCTTTCCCGCCGAGGTGGTGAAGGGCAGATCGAGCTGTCGGGCCACTGAGCCGATCCGTCGCCGCGAGGGGTTGTTGCTGAACAGGTGCAGCCGCAGGCGATCCTTGGCCTGCCGCAGCCACGCCTCCATCAGCGGGGGCATCTCGGCCTGGCGACGGGGAAGCAGAGTGCGGTCCACGTCCAGCACCAGGGCGCGGATCCCACGATCCAGCAGGTTCTCCAGGGGCATCTGGGCCAGGGTGGTGCTCAGGACCCAGTCAGGGCGCAACAGCTGCTGGAGGTTCACCCAATGCTCTCCCGGTCCTCGAGCTCGGCCTCGATGCGCGGCTGCACCCGCTCGAATTCCTCCCCTTCCACCAGCACCGCCTCGTTGTTCTGCATGCGGGCCACGACGAAGAAGGGATCGAGGGGGATGTAGAGGCCGTATTCCTGGCCTTCGGCGCGGAACTGGATCAACATCTCGTAGAGGTCGGTCTCCTCGTCGCCGTCGCCATCGCCCTGGAGATCGTCCTCCAGGTCATCGGGGTCCGGTTCCTCCAGTTCACCGCTCACAGTGAGGGTCACCGCCGAGCGCACCAGGGTCAGGTCATGCTCCTGCAGCACCACGTCGGCCACAGTGAGGATCGATTCGGCGGCATCGACCTCCTCGATCACCTCGTCCTCCTCGTCGTCTCCCTCCGCGATGCGCACCAGGCACACCGGGGTGTCCACCGGCGTGAGCAGGGCGTAGTCGTGCCCATCGAGGGGGATCAGTTGCTCAAGAAAGCAGAGCAGCTGGCGGTTCTGTCCATCGCGAACGAGCACCGTGGGCACGTCACCGGATCCAGTGATCGACGGTCCTTCGGCACTCATGGGGAATCAGCAGGTCCCATCAGAATGTCTCAGCGCCGGCCGGCCGGTCGAGCCTCGGTGTCGCTGGGCTGACCGGAAGGGCCTCGGGACCTTCCCGCAGCCATTGCTCCAGCAGCAGAGCCGCGGCGGCGCTGTCGAGCCGGCCGCTGCGATCTCCGTGGAGATCTCGGCGTTCGCCTGCCTCCCAGGTGCTGCCGTGTTCATCCACCCAGGCCAGGGGCAGTGCCAGGGCCTGAGCCAGACGCTGGCCGTAGCGGCGGCAGTGCCTGGCCTGGGGGGTGGGCTGCTGGCTGGCGTCGAGGGGGAGCCCCACCACCAGGGCCTGCACACGCCGCCGGGCCACGAGGGGCCGCAACCGCTCGAGATCGGCGGGGAAATCTCCTCTGGCCATGGGGGGCAGGGGAGTGACGGTCAGGCCGAGCGGGTCGCAGCCGGCCAGGCCGATCCGCCGGCGGCCCACATCGAGGGCCAGCACAGAGCGGGGAGGCGGAGGCTGTCGGCTCAACGGCCGCTGCCCACCCCCCGCTGCAGCGGGGTGGGAACAGGGCGGCGGCGGGGCTTGAAGGAGTCGAGCACGGTGTCGAGACGCCAGGACTGGCGGCTGAGCACGCGCGACTCCTGCCGCCGCCAGACACTGCGGGCCATCAACAGGTCCTCCCCCTCCGCCACCGCGCCGAGGCTGCTGAGCCAGCCTTCGCGTTCGTGGTCGTCCGTGTCGCTGCGCAGGCGCAGGGGTGAGACTCCGCCAGCCTGTTGCCGCACCAGCCTCGTCAGAGCGGGGCCATGCAGATGGGACCAGCCCGGATGCAGGGTCACTTCCAGCTCCGCCGGACCCAGGCGGTGCTGGCGCAGTCGGCGCACGGCCGCCACCGCCTGCTGGCGGCTGGTGTCCACCCAGAGCAGCCCCCGCCCTTCGCTCTGATCGAGCACGTCCTCGATGCGGCGATCCAGCAGCTGGCGCAACTGGGCCGGGCAGGTGGCCTGCTCAAGGTGCCAGAGCAGAGGCGCGCTGCGGCGGTTGAGATGGCGCAACTGCAGGTCGTCGCCGGGCGGCACGGCCGCCGGCAGGCTGCTGCCGGCCACGGCCGGATCCGGCTCCCAATACCAGAGGGTTTCCTGGAGCAGCGGCTGGAACCCCTGCTCCCGCAGCAGGGCCAGGCGGTCCTGATGGCCGGTGGAGACCCTGGTGATCCAGCTGGAGGCCCCAGGGCAGCAGTGGAAGGCCTCGCGCAGCAGGGCTCCCTCCACCTGCCTGGCGGTGGGGGATCCCGGCTCGCTCAGGGCGCCGCGGCAGAGCCGCAACTCCTCCACCCCCCAGCAGCTGCCGCTGCGGTTGAGCCGCCGCACCACGCTCAGGCCCAGCAGACGATCACCGCCGCGGTGAGCCACGAGCACTTCAGGGGCCAGGGGTGGACGGCGCACCAGGCTGCTCAGCAGCCGCTCCGGGGTCTGCAGCAACAGGGCTTTCTGCAGCAGCGGCTGCAGGTCGATGACGGCAGGATCCTGCAGGTGTGGCAGCATCCAGCCCTGCAGGGCGTCGACCTGCACGTCCCCAGGTCCGGCGAGTGAATCACCTCCCGGGGAACGGGTTGGAGTGGGGTGATGCACGGAAGAACCGCTGATGATCAACTGTATCGGGGCGAGACAGGGACCTTGAGGCTTCAGGCGGGTCGGACCAGCACAAGGGGTGTGCGTTCGTTGGCGTTGCCGGCCGGGTTGGGGCGCAGGGCACGCCTGAGCAGGTCTTCGTCGCAGCCGGCGCTGGAGGCGAGCACCTTGACCCGCCCGAGATCGTTGACATCAACCACCGCCACCGGCACCCCAAGAGCCTGGGCAAGCTTCTGACAGCAGCGTTCGGGCTGATCGGGACCGAGCACAATCGTCTGGTCGTAGGGAGGGGTGGTGCCGGTGATGTCGTCGATCAGCCGGGCCTGCTCACCGGCGAGGCGGTAGAAGCCGCCTTTGCTGCCCACCAGCTTCATCAGGCTGCCGGCCAGCCAGGCACAGAGCACCCGCGCCGGCCCCACGGTGTCGATCAGGCTCTGCAGGCCGCAGGCCGTGGCCAGGCTGCTGGTGGGATGGAAGACGCGGCAGAGCAGCCGGGACAGGCAGGAGGGCTCCACCATGGACGGATGCTGGTAGCGGCCCTGGATGACTGCCAAGGGCGTTTCGCCGATGGTGAGGATGTCGCCTGGACGCAGGACGGGACCGGCGTAGCGGCGCAGCACCTCGGCGGGGTCATCGAGCACCCCCAGCAGGTGGGTGGGCACAGGCAGGACCTGGCAGCCGTCGCCGTCGCGCCAGGCAGCCGTGGCCGGTTCCAGCGGTTCGGGATGACGCACAGGGACCAGGAATCCCTGGCGCCGCTCCAGGCGACCGAACGGTCCGTAATTGACCCAGAGCACCTCGAGCCAGAGGGTGTCGAGCAGGTCCTCCAGGATGGTGTGGCGCTCCTCGGGGCTCGGTCCGCTCGTGCCGCCGGGCAGGCTGATGCGCACACTCGCCATGAGCTGGGTGCTCTTGTGCCCTTTGACGATGTACGCAGCCCAGTAGCCATCGGACCGGCTCGGCTCGTCGGGGTGGTCGGCGACGACCCTGGTGGTCACCCGCAGGCGCGAGAGATCCCTGCGGCCGAGGACGGTGGGACGCAGCTGCAGCTCGGGCACCATCACCTCCATGCGGGCATGGGGGTTGTCGATGCGGAAGCTGCCCTCCAGGGTCACCGCCCCCCGGTTGCTCCAGCGGGTGGTCCAGGGGCCGGAACTCAGGCGCAGGGGTGAGGCCGGCCTCAGGCGATGGCGCAACTCCAGCCAGAGCAGGGTGAGGCCGAAGAGCAGCGCCAGCAGCAGCAGCGCGCAGAGCAATGGAGGCAGGGACGGCAAGGGGCGGGGGTGCCGGGTCTGCGGGAGCGTAGATCGCGTCTGGTGCCAGGCGCTGGCGGGGTGGACACCGCTGCGGCCTAGGTTCACGGTCTTGCCATAGCGGCGCGGGTGATGAAGAAGACCTTCGTTCTCGACACGAACGTGCTGCTGCACGATCCTCTGGCGATCACCCGCTTCGAAGACAACACGGTGGTGATCCCGATCGAGGTGGTCGAGGAGATCGACCGCTTCAAGCGCGATTCCTCCGAGCGGGGCCGCAATGCCCGCCAGACCTCCCGCCTGCTCGATGAGCTGCGTGGCAAGGGCAACCTCTCGGAGGGGGTGGAGATCAACGCCGAGCACCACGGCCTGCTCAAGGTGGTGTTCTGCCGCAGCGAAACCCTCGCCCAGCTGCCACCGGAGCTGAAATCCGGCAACGGTGACAACAACATCCTGGCGGTGGCGCTGGAGCAGCGCCTCCAGGACGTGATGGGCAACCAGCCCCCCGTGGTGCTGGTCACCAAGGACACCAACCTGCGCATCAAGGCCGATGCGGTGGGCCTGATCGCCCAGGACTACAGCACCGACAAGGTGGCGATCGCCGACCTCTACCCGGGCTTCAGCGAATGGATGGTGACGGCAGAGCAGATCGATCAGCTGCACCAGCAGGGATCCCTGGCCCTGGACCAGCTGCCGCCACGGTTGCCGCCCCAGCCGCCGTTGCTGGCCAACGAAGGCGTGACCCTGGTGGATGCCCTGCAACCGCAGCACACCCTGCTGGCACGGGCGGATGCGGACGCCAGGGGCCTGCGGCCCCTCCAGAAGGTGAACAGGATCAAACTGGGGCGGGTCAGCCCCCGCAACCGCGAGCAGACCTTCGCCCTTGATCTGCTGCTGGATCCGGCCATCAGTCTGGTGACCCTGGTGGGCAAGGCCGGAACCGGCAAGACCCTGCTGGCCCTGGCCGCCGGGCTGCACCAGGTGGCCGATGATCACCTCTACGACCGGCTGCTGGTGACCCGGCCGGTGATTCCCCTGGGCAAGGACATCGGCTTCCTGCCCGGCGATCTGCAGGAGAAGATGGGTCCCTGGATGCAGCCGATCATCGACAACCTCGACTACCTCCTCGGTGGGGAGGATGCGCATTCCGGAAGCCTGCGCTCCAGCCGAGGTCCCCGCAGCAACTGGTCCGATCTCAAGGGCATGGGCCTGCTGGAGGTGGAGGCGATCACCTACATCCGCGGCCGCTCGATCCCGCGCCAGTACATGGTGGTGGATGAGGCGCAGAACCTCACGCCCCATGAGGTGAAGACGATCGTCACCCGGGTGGGAGAAGGGACCAAGATCGTGTTCACCGGCGACCCGTATCAGATCGACAATCCCTACGTGGATGCCGACAGCAACGGCCTCACCTGGCTGGTGGAACGCTTCAAGGGCCAGCGGCTGGCGGGCCATGTCACCCTGCTCAAGGGTGAGCGTTCCCCGCTGGCGGAGCTGGCGGCGAATCTGCTGTAGCAGCTTCAACGATTCATCACGGGGACACCTCAAGGCCACAGGGCGTTGACAGCCTTGCGGCATCGGGGCGGGCCACACCCGGCGTCACTGACATTCGTTAACGGCACAGGATCATGAGCAATCAAACCAGGAAACACCGCTCCCACCTGCCGATGCCGAACACGGCGCGGCCGGGTCTGATCACCTACGACGCAAAGGATCCCGATACCTCATTCCCGCCGATCGAGCAGTTGCGTCCGCCCGAAGGAGCGCCGAACGTGCTGATCGTTCTCATCGATGATGCCGGGTTCGGCTCCGCCAGCGCCTTCGGTGGCCCCTGCCAGACGCCCACCGCAGAAAAACTGGCCGCTGGCGGTCTGAAGTTCAACCGCTTCCACAGCACCGCTCTGTGCTCGCCTTCGCGTCAGGCCCTGCTCACCGGGCGCAACCACCACTCGGCCGGCATGGGCGGAATCACCGAGATCGCCACGGGTGCGCCGGGCTACTGCTCGGTTCTGCCCAACAGCATGGCCCCTCTGGCCAAAACATTGAGGCTGAATGGCTATGCCACCGCGCAGTTCGGCAAGTGCCATGAAGTACCGGTGTGGCAGACCAGTCCCGTCGGACCGTTTGACGCCTGGCCGACGGGCGGCGGCGGCTTCGATCATTTCTATGGCTTCGTCGGCGGTGAAGCCAATCAGTGGTACCCAACGCTGTATGAAGGCACCACACCGGTGGAGCCTGACAAGACACCTGAGCAGGGCTACCACCTCATGGAGGACTTGGCCGACAAGGCCCTGAACTGGATCGGGCAGCAGAAAGCACTGACGCCCGATCAGCCCTTCTTCGCCTATTTCGCGCCTGGCGCCACCCATGCTCCGCACCACGTGCCAAAGGAATGGGCCGATCAATACAAAGGCCAATTCGATGCAGGCTGGGATGCTCTGCGCGAGCAGACGATCGCCCGCCAGAAACAATTGGGTGTGATTCCTCCGGAATGCGAACTCACCGACCGCCATGGCGAGATACCCGCCTGGGAGGAGATACCGGAGGCTTTCCGCCCGGTGCTGAGCCGCCAGATGGAGGTCTATGCAGGCTTCATGGAGTATACCGATCATCACGTGGGGCGCATTGTCGAGGGCCTCGAAAAGCTCGGCATCCTCGAGGACACACTTATTTATTATATTATCGGCGATAATGGTGCCTCTGCCGAGGGTTCTTTGAATGGCTGTTTCAATGAGATGAGCTATTTTAATGGCCTGCAGGCGCTTGAAACGCCTGAGTTCCTGACAGAGCGGCTCGACAAGCTGGGAGGGCCTGAGTCCTACAACCACTACGCCGTGGGCTGGGCCCACGCGATGAACACGCCCTACCAGTGGACCAAACAGGTGGCGTCCCACTTCGGAGGCACGCGCAATGGCACCGTCGTCCACTGGCCAAGGGGCATCAGGGCCAGGGGCGAGATCCGCTCCCAGTTCACCCACTTGATTGATGTGGCACCGACGATCCTGGAGGCGGCCGGCCTGCCGGAACCCGTGTCTGTCGATGGAATCCAGCAGGATCCGATCGAAGGGGTGAGCATGCTTTACGCCTTCGATGATCCGGGCGCCGCTGAGCGGCACGAAACCCAGTATTTCGAGATGTTTGGCAACCGCGGCATCTATCACAAGGGATGGACGGCCGTGACCCACCACTCCACACCCTGGGTGCAGGCTGCTCCGCCTGCCCTTGATGACGACGTCTGGGAGCTCTACGACACGAGTAAAGACTGGAGCCAGGCCAAGGATCTTGCCATGGAAATGCCGCAGAAACTGCACGAACTGCAGCGCCTCTGGTTGATCGAGGCCACGCGCTACAAGGTGCTGCCGATCGATGATCGGTTGATCGAGAGGATCAACCCCGACACGGCTGGCCGCCCGATCCTGATCAAGGGCAAGACGCAACTGCTGTTCGGTGGCATGGGCCGCCTGTCGGAGAATTGCGTTCTCAACATCAAAAACAAATCCCACTCGGTCACGGCCGAAATCGTTGTGCCGGAAAACGGTGCCGAGGGGGTGATCATCTCCCAAGGCGCCAACATCGGCGGCTGGAGCCTGTATGCCAAAGGGGGGAAACTCAAGTACTGCTACAACTGGGGAGGCTTCCAGCGGTTCTATGTGGAGGGGGAGTCGCCCATCCCTGCTGGTGAACACCAGGTGCGGATGGAGTTCTCCTACGCCGGCGGCGGTCTGGGCAAGGGCGGCACCGTCACGCTCTTCACCGATGGCACGACGGTGGGCGCAGGCCAGATCGGCGCCACTCTGGCGATGGTCTTCTCCGCCGATGACGGTTGCGACATCGGCGAGGACAGTGGCGCACCGGTGTCGGAAGACTATGGACCGCGCGGCAATGCCTTCAATGGCCGGGTCAAGGGGGTGCAGCTGGCGATCGATGACGTGGCCGAGAGCCTGGAACACCGCATCGATCCGGCCGTGGCGATCCAGTTGGCCATGGCGCGGCAATGAGCCGATCGCCGCGGATCGAGCCGCGCTGGCCGGCCGGTCTGGCGGTTCTGGTGATGACGCTTCTGCTGGTGGGCAGCCCCAACCGTTTCCACCTCTTTCCGGTGGGGTTGTCTGTCCTGCTGATGGCGGCAGCGTTGACCCCGATGGTCGCCGTCGGTGTGACGGGCGGTCAGGCTCCCTGGTTACGGATCGAACGCACAGTCCTCTGGCTGGTCGTGGTGATTCTGATCCTCATGACTATCGCCAATGTGACGATCCTGGTCGAGGTGATGGTGTTCGGTGGGGCGGAACTCAGCGCCCTTGAACTGCTCGCCTCGGGTGTTGTCATCTGGTTCACCAACATCGTCAGCTTCTCGCTGGCGTTCTGGCATGTTGATCGCGCTGGACCGGAGGCGCGGCTCAACCGCCTGCCCACCCGCGCCGACTGGTTCTTCCCGCAGGAGGGGGTTCCCGACTCGGTGCCGCCCGAATGGCGGCCCACCTTCATCGACTATCTGTTCCTGGGCTTCTCGACAGCCACCGCCTTCAGCCCTACCGGTGCCATACCGCTCACGGCCCGGGCCATGGGGCTGATGATGCTGGAGAGCGTGATCTCGCTGGTGACGATCGCAACGATCGCTGCTCGAGCGATCAATATCCTGGGGAGTTAAGCACCTACTCCACTTTTAGCGGTCGCCGGTCAACTGGGTACCCGCCGCGATCGGCACTTCCTTCACCACCAGGTAGGTCTGGGCCTTCACCAGTTCGCTCAGCTTGCGTAAGCCGAAGTTGCGGGGGTCGAAGGAGGGGTCGTTCTTGATCTGCTGGTTGCCCACAGTGCTCAGAGGCGCCCATCCGTCCTCCTGGCTCACTGCAGCAATGGCGCCCAGGAGAAAGAGCCTTGCGCAGGATCTCTGTGTAGATGAATTTGTCGCAGGCGGCCACGAAGGGTTTGGGCGTCTTCTTCACGCCGTAGGCGTAGACCGCCAGCCCCGCCTCACGGTTGCGGGTGGCCAGTCGTGTGAAGTCGTTGTGGGAGGACACCAGGCAGAAGCCGTTCACCCGGCCGCCATGCAGCAGATCCATGCCGTCGATGATCAGGGCCACCTCCGCCAGCAGTTCGCAGATCACTGGCGTCTGAGCGTTGTCGGCATCGATCAGTACGTCCAGGTGGAATGCGTTTGCAATTGGGTGTAATGATCTTTTTCGGCAATCTGCGAATTTCGGATGCTGGATTGAGCGCTTCTTGCAGTTTTAGAATAGGCAGCTTCAGCGCGGGTCAATGTCGGGAAGCGGCGTCACATTCAATAGTGCCATCAGGTAATATCTGCTTGCATTCTTCCGCAAAATGGCTGTCTCAGCAACTTCCGGTCGAGCACATGCATCCCCATGTTGGCTTCAAAGCCGAACTCAACGGTAAATGCCTTCTGCCCTGAATCAAGAAATTCCAGTAGGGGGAGAATTGTACAGATGCAGTGCGACTCTCCCTCTGCTTAGTCCTTCGAGTTGTAGTCAAATAAATATATGCCCCCACCAGGTGATGCAGCCAATAGCAGTTGGTGAAGGCACTGTTGAGGGTGGGCCCGCTGAGAGGAATGTGGCACCTGGGGCCATGGTCGAAGTCCAGATCGTGGGGTGGCGAGCGGTTGCCTTCCTTGATGATGTTCTCCCAATCGGCCTCCGCCTGAACTCCTGGCCATCGATCAACCGATGCTCGGCAGCCAGGGTCTTCGTGGTGGTGCAGTCTTGATGGCCCAGTCACTCCTTGAGTGTGACGATCCCTGACCCGCAACAGTGGTTCACACCATTGCGTCCGGTTTCACCCACCGATCGAACTCCTCGGCGCTGATCTCGCCGAGCACCAGGGCCGCTTCCTTGAGGCTCAGCCGGTGCTCGTGGGCATGTTTGGCGATGGCGCAGGCGCGGTCGTAGCCGATCGCCGGGGTGAGGGCAGTCACCAGCATCAGGCTCTGATCCAGCAGATCACTGATGCGACTCTCATTGGCCTCGAGCCCTTCAATGCAGTGCTTGCGAAAGCTGGTACAGCCGCCGGTGAGCAGCTCGATGCTCTCCAGCACGTTGTGGGCGATCAGCGGCTTGAACACATTGAGCTCGAAGTTGCCCTGGCTGGCCGCCATCTGCACAGCGCTGTTGTTGCCCATCACCTGTACGGCCACCATCGTGAGGCTTTCGCACTGGGTGGGATTCACCTTGCCCGGCATGATCGAGGAGCCAGGTTCGTTCTCCGGCAAGATCAACTCGCCCAGCCCACAGCGGGGTCCGCTGCCGAGCCAGCGGATGTCGTTGGCGATCTTCAGCAGGCTTCCGGCCAGCACCGTGAGGGCGCCATGGGTCGCCGCCAGGGGTTCATGGCCCGCCAGGGCCTGGAACTTGTTCGGTGCGCTGTTGAACGGCAGGCCGATCCGTTCGGCCAGCCGTGCCGCTACCTTCTCGCCGAAGCCTGGGGGGGCATTGAGGCCGGTGCCCACTGCCGTGCCGCCGATCGCCAGCTGGCGAACCTGGGGCAGCGTGTGGCGCAGACTGTCGAGCCCCAGCTTCAGCTGGGCCCCATAGCCGCCGAACTCCTGGCCCAGGCTGAGCGGCACAGCATCCTGCAGATGGGTGCGGCCGATCTTGATGATCCCTGCAAACCTCTCCGCCTTGGCATACAGGGCTGTGATCAGCGCCTCCACGGCGGGAATCAACCGTCTCTCCAGTTCCAGCACCACCGCAACGTGCAGGGCGGTGGGGAAGGTGTCGTTGCTCGACTGGCTCAGGTTGACGTGGTCATTGGGATGGACCGGCGCCTTGCTGCCCAGCTTGCCGCCAGCGGCCTCGATCGCCCGGTTGGCGATCACCTCGTTGACGTTCATGTTGGTCTGGGTGCCTGAGCCGGTCTGCCAGACCCGCAGAGGAAACTCCGCCGCCAGATCGCCGCGGGCCACGTCCTCGGCCGCCGCCACGATCAGGGCCGCCAGGGCCGGATCGAGGCAACCCAGGCTGGTGTTCACCTCGGCGCAGGCGGCCTTGAGCTGGCCGAAGGCCCGCACGATCGCCTCCGGCATCGCCTCACCGAAGGGAAAGAAATGGAGGGAGCGCTGGGTCTGGGCCCCCCAGTAGTGCTCGGCGGGCACCTGGATGGCACCGAGACTGTCGCTTTCCCGGCGTGTCGGGGTTTCCGGCTGGACGGTCATCAGCCTGCGGGGACAACTTCGCTGTTCAGCTCATTGAAGCTGCGGGTGGCGCTGGTCTCGGCACTGCCGGCCGGGTTGAGCCCGGTGGCCTTGCTCAGGGCCGCGCTGATGGCTTCGCTGCTCACCCGCCCCTTGCCGTCGAATACCACACGGCCGGCGGGATCGAGCACCACGACCTGGGGAATCAGGCCTTTCCAGTAGTGGGCGGGGTCGCTGACGCCTTCCTCGGGCCGGTTCTGGAGCAGATCGGTGGTGAGTGGGATGATCTCGACCCTCGAGCCCCACAGCCGCTGCAGCTCCGAGACCACGGGGGCGAACTGCTTGCTGTCGGCGCTGTCATCGAGATAGAAGATCAGCACCACCGGGCGGTGATCGGCCATCGCCTTGGCCAGGGTGCTCCGGGGCGGCACCAGCGAGCCATTGCCGGCATAGAGCGAATAGATGTTGCCGTCGTAGCTGTTGGTGGTGAGGGCCGCCGCCGCTGGAGAGGCCGGGGCGAGCAGCAGCCAGGCACCGAGGATCAGGCTGAGCAGACAGGCTCTGAGGGCGGAGAGGGGACCGGCTTGGAAGCCGAGGCGGACAGGAAGGCGCAACCGAACACCAGAGGGGCTGGGGCCATTGTGACGCTCAGGGCCTGCTGATGCCTCGCCCGAGCCCCTGAAGGATGCCGCGCCCCACCAGGCCGATGGCACGACCGATCACCTGCGTGAGCACCACAACGATCAGATCGCCGACGCGCTGCAGCAGGGCCCGGAGTTGCGGTGCCAGGGCATCGCGGGCCTCCAGCGCCAGGGTGACGCTCTGCTGCAGCCAGCCCAGCTGGCGCAGTTCCTCGTCGCGGGGTTCGGTGAGCAGCAGCGGGCGGATCGTTCCTCCCTCCTCGAGGCGGTAGAGCCGCCGCTGGCTCTCGTAGAGCTGGATCGGTTTCTCGAACCACTCGCTCCAGCGCTGCTGGGCATTGAGCTGGTTGCGCAGGCGCTCCAGGCTGCGGGTGGCGATCAGCTCCTTCACCAGCAGGTAGCGGCGCAGTTCAGGCCAGTCGCCGCAACAGGCGAGCACATCGGCGCTGATGCTCTCGGCGCTGCGGATGACCCAGTTGCTCACCAGGGTCTCGAGATAGAGCAGGGCCTGGGGTTCGTCCGGGGCCAGCAGTCGTCCGTCCACCAGCAGGGGCTGGGCGGAGATCAGGGCCGCCAGCATCGGCTGGCTGGGAGGGAGATCAGGGTCGTCGAGATCGAAGCTCCCCTGGCTGGTGAGGGTGTCGGCCACGGGCAGCAGGTTCCCCTGCTGAGGCAATTGCACGTAGGGACCAGCCATCTGGAGCAGGGCCTGTCGGCGCAGTTCCGGCTGCAGCGTCTGCCAGCGGCCCTGCAGCTCGTCGCCGCGCAGGCGCTCCTGGCGCAGCTGCCGCAACAGCTGATCCAGCTGAGCCAGCAGGGCCAGGAACAGATCCCTCCGCCGCTCCTGGCTCAGTCCCTCCAGGGCGAACAGCTCGACGCTGCCCTGGCGCAGCAGCGGGCCCTGGCTGGCCTGGCTCAGCCGTTGATGGATCGCCTCCCATACAGCCACGGCGGTGCGCTGCCGCAGGGTGATGGCGGTGCTGCCGCCGCTGGGGGGGCGCGGCTCCTGCACAGGGCTCTTCGGCTCCGGAGGCAGACCCGTGGCTCCCCAGGCCATCGAGACCGGCCCCCACAGCCAGATCAGCAGGGTCCGAGCGGAGCGCAGTTCCCGCTGCCGGCCTTCCAGGATCAGCTGCAGCAGCAGATTGGCCGGGGGTGGGTCCAGCAGCCGGCGGCCGAGTTCCAGCTCCTGATCGATCTGCTGCAGCCCGCTGATCAGCAGCCACTGGCCGAGCCCCATCGTTCCCGCTCCCCAGGCGCTGCCCGACCCGGCAGTCACACTGGTGCCGCCGTCCCCGTCCAGGGCCACCACCCGTCCTCCCTGAAGCAGGGTGCTCACGGCCTCCAGCAGGGCTTCGGGCTCGGGGTCCTGCAGAAGTCCGGCGGCCGGCAGCTGCAGGAGCCAGTCGCTGCTGCAGCCGGGCTGGGCGGGAATCAGCAGGAGCAGGGGGGCCGGCAGCCAGCGCTGGTCCAGCCGCTCCAGCTCCAGCAGCAGGGTGTCGGGATGGATCGGGGCCTCCAGGCTCCAGATCACCAGCTGTGGGGCGCCCTCGAGGTCGCCAGCCTCGCCTGCCACCCGGCAGGGCGGGCTCGCATCCGCGAGCAGGCGGCTCAGGCCCTGGCGCAGCAGGGGCGGAGCCAGCAGCAGCACCTGGCACCTGGGGGTCCCGGCAACCCCAGGGGCGCCCGCAGGCTCAGTCACGCGCCGGTCCGGTACATGGGCTCAAGGTAACGAGCGCGTGAAGGAAACTCCAGGGCTGGAATCGGATCAGGCCCGGCGGCGGCCGAAGAGCTGGAGGGTGTACGACTCGATGCTGTAGCCGGTGAGATCCTCGATCTGCTGCAGCAGCTCCTCGGGCAGCACCACGTCGAGGTCCTCGATCTCACCGCTTTGCAGGCAGGTGAGGTGACTGTGGGGATCGCTGCGGTAGCCATAGAGCCGGCCACTGGCGCGATCGAGGCACTCGATCACACCAGCGGACTGCAGGGCCTCGAGGTTCTGGTAGACGGAGGTGTGGCCGATGTTGCGGCCCTGGGCATTGAGGCGCTCGAAGATGTCGCGGGCGCTGAGGTGACGCCGATCACTCCAGAGCAGTTCCAGCACCATCCGCCGCTGGCGGCTCAGACGCATGCCCAGGTCACGGCAGCGCCGGAACGCCTGGGCCACCGTGGCGCGCAGATCGGACGGGGCCTGATCCGGCTGAGCGTTCTCGCCGCCCGCCTGAGCTGGACGTCCGCCGGGGGACTGGGTCGCTCCGGAACTCACCGGCACGTCAGTGGTGGTGAGGGCGACGGACACGGAGACGACGACTGGATCGGAACTAGTCCTTATGTTAAGGGGCGGGTTCAAGCAGCTGACTTGAACCCGCCCTGAGAGTTGTTCCGATCAGCAGAGTGAGGCATCCAGGGGGTCCTGCAGCCGCGCGGGTCCCACCGCCTGAAGAGCTTCCCCCAGGTCGACACTGCCGTCGTAGAGCGCGCGGCCCACGATCACTCCCTCCACCCCCAGCGGGGCGAGGCTGAGCAGGGCCAGCAGGTCGGTGACCGAGCCCACGCCGCCGGAGGCGATCACCGGCAGGGAGGTGGCTTCGGCCATGGACCTCAGGGCCTCCAGGTTGGGCCCGGCCAGGGTGCCGTCGGTGGCGATGTCGGTGCTGATGATCGCCGCCACGCCGCTGCCCTCGAAGCTGGCGGCCAGCTCGGTGGCCTGGGTGCGGCTGTCCTCGATCCAGCCGCGGGTGGCCACCAGGCCGTTGCGCGCATCGATGCCCACCACGATGCGGCCGGGATGGCGGGCTGCCAGCTGCCGCACCAGATCCGGCTGCTCGATCGCCACGGTGCCGAGGATGACCCGATCGAGGCCGCAGGCCAGCAGGTCGTCGGCCCGCTCCGCCGTGCGCACGCCGCCCCCCAGCTGCACGGGGATCGTCAGGGAGGCGGTGATGGCACGCACCACGGCATCGTTGATGGGCTGACCGCTGCGGGCCCCGTCGAGGTCGACCAGATGCAGCCGTTCGGCCCCCTGCTCCTGCCAGGAGAGGGCCTGGGCCACCGGATCGTCGCTGAAGCGGGTGACCCGGTCGTAATCGCCCTGGTGCAGGCGCACGCACTGCCCGTCGAGCAGGTCGATGGCCGGGATGATCTGCATGGCGGCGACGGGGGACTGGCGCTGGGGCGTGTCCCATCTTCCCTGGCCGCTGTCCGGGATCGTCTCCGGCTCAGGCTCGGATGGTGGCAGCCTCTGCCAGCCCGGAAGCCAGTGCCGGCGGTCGCGCAGCCGCTGCAACGGCACCACCAGCCGAAACGATGGATCCAGCAGGGCCGAGAGCTCGATCGCCCGCCCACGGCCGTGCCCCCGCAGTCCCAGCAGGCGGAAATGACGATGACCACCGCTCTCACAGAGGCTGGCGGTCTGTGCGGTCCAGTGGGGCGGCAGGCGTGGCTGACTTCCGCTCACAACGCCGGTGCGAGGAGCGTCAGTCCATAGGGAGCGTCATCGGCGGGCTCGAGGATTCCCAGCTCCTCACGCCAGCTCTGAACCGGACGCTCCCAGCCCTCCTCCCAGCGCACCGCCGCCAGACAGGAGGCCGTGCGGGCGATGGCCATCGCCTGGGCCAGGGCCGCGCTGAGTTGCTCGAAGTCGAGCTGAACGGGGCGTTGCGTGCTCTGCTGGCGGAAGCTGCTCAGCTGGGCGGCGCTGTTGAGCAGCACGTAGGCGGGGAAGCCGATCTGGTTGGCGGTGATCATCAGCACACCGTTCTCGCCCACGGTCCCTGTGCCGAAACCCGTCACCACGTGGTGAATGTCGTGGGTGGTGGCGATCCGCTGGGTCAGCCAGCGCGCCTCGGTGTCGATCGGGCGGGGCCGGAAGAAGTCGGGATCATAGTTGAGCTCGCGGATCAGCTGGCCGTATCCGTATCCGTGGCCGAGGCTGCCTGCCGGCATCTGGATCATGCGCTCGATGTCCGGCTGCAGGGGCGGGTAGCGCTGATCCATCATCTCGGCACCGCCCGGCACGGAGCGGAAACGGCGCACGCAGGCGTCCATCTGCGGGCTTTCGAGCATGTTGTCGACGAGATCGGCCACCGAGTGCAGATCGCCGCCGCTGCGACCGATGGCCGCCAGCAGCTTGAGGTTGTTCACGGAGCGCAGCAGCTCGGTCCAGCGGGGCATGGTCGGACGGGCGATCCTGCTGCGCAGCATCGCAGCGGCCGCCGCCCCGGCCGCTTGAATGGCGCCCTCTCCGCTGAATGGCCGTGCAGATCCTGGTGATGGGTGGAACCCGTTTCATCGGCAAGCCCCTGGTGGCTCAGCTGCTTGCCGCCGGGCACGAGCTCACCCTCTTCACCCGCGGCCGCCAGCCCCTGCCCGAGGGCGTGGAGCATCTCTCGGGCGACCGCAGCGACCCCGCCGCCCTGGAGCCGCTGCGCGGTCGCGCCTTCGATGTGATCATCGATTCCAGCGGCCGCAGTGGAGCCGACAGCCAGGCGGTGGTGGAGCGCACGGGAGCGCCCAGCCACCGCTTCGTGTATGTGAGTTCCGCCGGGGTCTACGCCGACAGCGAGCTCTGGCCCCTGGATGAGAACGCCGCCACCGACCCCGCCAGCCGCCACGCCGGCAAGCTGGACACCGAATCCTGGCTGCGGCAGCAGGCGATTCCCTTCACCAGCTTCCGTCCCACGTACATCTACGGACCCGGCAACTACAACCCGGTGGAGAGCTGGTTCTTCGACCGGATCGTGCATGGCCGGCCCGTGCCCCTGCCGGGCGATGGAACCACGATCACCCAGTTGGGCCATGTCAGTGACCTGGCCACGGCGATGGCCCGCTGCCTGGATGTGGAGGCCGCGGCCAACCGCATCTACAACTGCAGTGGAGCCAAGGGCGTCACCTTCCGTGGCCTGGTGGCCGCGGCGGCAAGGGCCTGCGGTGTCGAACCTGAGGCCGTGGAGATCCGCAGTTTCGATCCCTCCGGGCTCGACAAGAAAGCCCGCAAGGCCTTTCCCCTGCGTCTGGCCCATTTCCTCACCGACATCCACAGGGTGCAGCGGGAGCTGGCCTGGTCGCCCGCCTTCGATCTCGACGCCGGCCTGGCCGACAGCTACAGCAACGATTACGCCCTGCGCGGGGCCACCACCCCCGACTTCAGCTCCGATCAGGCCCTGCTGGCCGGCTGAGGCCCGCCCGCAGATAGCTGGCGCCCGAACTGAGCGCCAGCAGCAGCGAGGGCCAGAACAGCCACCAGCCCAGGCTGCGCAGGCCGCTGGCCAGGGGCCAGGTGAGCGGCCAGAGCAGCAGCAGCAGGGCCGTGAACTGGAGCACGGTCTTCGCCTTGCCGGCGGCTGAGGCCGGAGCGCCGCTGGCCTGGCCGGCCCGCCAGCCGGAGATCAGCAGCTCCCTGGCCAGCAGCAGCCAGACAGCCCAGAGGGGCAGGGTCCCCTCCCGCGCCAGCCAGAGCAGAGGGGCGCTGATCAGGATCTTGTCGGTGAGCGGGTCGAGCCGTGCCCCCCAGACCGAGCCGCCGCCCGAGCGTCGGGCCAGCCAGCCGTCGGCCCAGTCGCTGAAGCCGGCCAGCAGCAGCAGCGCCCAGCCAAGCCCGGCCTGACCGGCGCCGAGAGCCAGAAGCAGGGGCAGCCCCAGGAAGGCCCGGGCCACGGTGAGGGCGTCGGCCAGGCGGCGAGCCCGTGGCACGGCAGACCGCCCTCCAGACGATTCAGAGGCGGAAGGGGTCATCGCAGCGGAGCCTTGGCGGGCCCCCACGCTGGCCTAGAACCCTTGCAGACGCTCTGCACCGATGACCCCCGACACCCCAGGAACCGTACGGGTGGCCGACGTGATGTCCACACCCGTCCTGTCGGTGACTCCGACCACGCCGCTGCAGGAGGCGGTGAAGCTGATGAGTGACCATCACATCAGCGGCCTCCCCGTGCTGGATGAGGAGGGGGCGCTGATCGCTGAACTGAGCGAGCAGGATCTGATGGTGCGGGAGAGCGGCTTCGATGCAGGCCCCTACGTGATGCTGCTCGATGCCGTCATCTACCTGCGCAACCCACTCGACTGGGACAAGCAGGTGCACCAGGTGCTCGGCAACACGGTGGGCGATGTGATGAGCCGCCATCCCCACAGCTGCAGCTCCGACGTGTCGCTGGCGGCCGCCGCCAAGCTGCTGCACGACCGCTCCACCCAGCGGCTGTTCGTGCGTGACGGCGAGACGGTGGTGGGGGTGCTCACCCGCGGCGACGTCGTGCGCGCGCTGGCGGCCGAGGGCTGAGGTCCTGCCAGGGCACGATCGCCCCGTCAGCCACCAGCCAGACCTGCTCGCGGGGATCGCAGGGGTGTCCGCCGGTGAGTTGCCCGAAGGAGGGCAGCACCAGCCGCCCGCGTTCGGCGTCGTAGCTGAAGCAGGGCAGGCGCAATCGGTCGCTGCGGTCACCGATCAGCGCCACAGGGTGCAGGTGGCCGCAGACATGCAGCAGATCGCCGGACCCCGGCGGAGGCTGATCTTCGGGGCCATGGCTGAGCCAGAGACCCCCCCGGGCGGTGGCTGGTTCCTGGGGCAGGTCCTCGATCCAGCTGCCCCGTTCGTGGTTGCCGCCGATCAGCCTCAGGGGGCAGCCCAGCAGCTGGGGCAGGGCCCTGAGCTTCTGGCGCAGCTCGGCGGTGAGGCCGATCCGGCTGTGGATCAGATCGCCCAGCACCAGCACCTCCTGGGGGCGCCAGCGGTGGGCCAGGGCCAGCAGAGCGTTGAGGGTGCCCGCATCCCCGTCACTGGGCAGGGCGATGCCGTGGCTCTGGAAAGTCTCGGCCTTGCCCAGGTGCAGGTCGGCCAGCAGCAGCAGCTCCTGCCGGGGATCCCAGAGGGCCTTGGCTGCCAGCAGCTCCAGCCGCTGCCCCCGCCAGTGGAAGGGGGCCCGATCGAGGGGTTGATCCGCCATCGCCGCGTCCGCTCAGGCCGTGGCCATCGCCGCCTGGTAGGCGGGCCGGGCGCGGGTGGTCGCGATCGTGGCCTGAACCGCCGGGTACGGACTCAGATCCAGTTGGGGGAAAAAGACCGGCAGGTACGCCAGGTGGGCGTTCACGGCGCAGTCGGCCACCCCCCAGGCCTCACCGATCAGGGGGCTCCCTTTGGCCAGGAGTTGGTCGAGAGCGGCCATCAGCCGCGGAAACTCCCGCTCCCGGGCCGACTCCACGAACAGGGCCGTGGCCAGGGTGGCGTTGGCGAACAGCACCCACTGCTCGGCCAGGGCCCGTTGCTCGGGGCTGGTGAACTCCTGTCCGTAGCGATCGGCCAGGTAGAGCAGGATTGCGCCGCTCTCGAACAGGTGCAGGGGTCCGCCCGCAGGGGCGTGGGCGCTGGAGTCCTCCAGGGCCGGCACCTTGCCGAAGGGATTGAGGGCCAGGAAGGCCTCCTGCCGGTGCTCTCCAGCCTCCATGTCGAGCAGGCGCCAGGTGTAGGGAATCCCCTTCTCGGCCAGATACCAGCGCGGCATCGAGGCCCGCGAGCGGGCTCCGCCATACAGAGTCAGGGTCATGGGATGGGTGCGGTGTGAGTCCTCGCCGCAGAATGGAGCCTCATCAGCAGGACGCGCCAGTGGCCGACAGCCTGCTCCGTCTGGCGCCCCATCTGGTGGGCCGTGCCCGCCGCGGCATCGTCGGCGACAGCCGTTACGCCCACACCCTGAGAGAAGCCGTGCGGACGGCCTCCCAGGATCCGCGCGGCGGGCCGCTGCTGATCAGCGGCGAACCGGGGCTGGAGAAGGACAACATCGCCGCCCTGATCCATTTCGGCTCCCCCGCCCGGCGGCAGCTGATGGTTCGGCTCGACGGCGCGCTGCTGCGGGGCGACGGCGCCGAGCTCTTCGGTGCCGCCGGCCGTGGCGGTGAGGGATCCATTCTCGAGAACCACGAGGTGGGCGCCCTGCTGATCGACAAGCTCGATCGGGTCGATCCCCAGTTGCTGCCCGCCCTGCTGGAACTGGCCAGCAGCGGCCGCTGGCAGGCCCCGGATCCAGTCGATCCCCCCCACCACTTCCCCGGCCGGGTGTTCTTCACCACCGAGGCGGTGGTTCCCGGCTTCGAGCGCGTCTGCACGCTGATCCGGGTGCCGCCGCTACGGGTCCGGCGCCAGGATCTGGGCGACTGGCTGCGCTACGACCTGCGTCTCAAGAGCCGGGCTCTCGGCTGGCCTGTGGTGCCGGTGGTCGGCACCGAGCTGATCCGGCGCCTGCAGACCCGTGACTTCCCCGGCAACGTGCGCGAGCTCGAGGACCTGGTGGAGCGGGCTCTGCGCCAGCTGCCGGTTCCAGCCGAAGGCGAGCCGCCGCCGGAGCTTCCGGAAGAGGTCTTCTGGCCCCCCTCCCGTCAGATCCGCCCGCGCTTCGACCTGTGGCGCTGGAAGCCGTCCCTGCGTCTGCGGATGCGCTCGCCACGGCTGTGGAACGCCCTGCTCTTCGGCCTCGTGAGCTGGGTGTTCGTCCTGGTGAACCTCTGGCTGTGGCTGGGTCCCCAGGACCGTGCCCACAACGGAGCACTGAACCTGTTCTGGGCCTGGTGGTGGCCCCTGATCCTGCTGGGCTATCCCCTGGTGGGCCGCCTCTGGTGCTCCTTCTGCCCGTTCATGGTCTGGGGTGAGATCAGCCAGAAGCTGGCCGCTGCCCTGGGCTGGCAGCCCTCCCGCTGGCCGAGGGGGGAGACCGACCGCTGGGCCGCGCCGGCGCTGGCCGCCGGCTTCGCCGCGATCCTGCTCTGGGAGGAGCTGGCGGATCTGGAGAACAGCGCCCGCCTGAGCAGTTGTCTGCTGCTGCTGATCACCGCCGGGGCCGTGATCGGTTCCCTGCGCTTCGAAAAGCGCTTCTGGTGCCGCTACCTCTGCCCGGTGGGGGGGATGAACGGCCTGTTCGCCAAGCTCTCGGTCCTGGAGCTGCGCGCCCAGGTGGGCACCTGCAGTGGCAGCTGCAGCACCTACGCCTGCTTCAAGGGCGGTCCCGCCGATGGGGAAGGCCTGGCCACAGCCGGCTGCCCGCTCGGCACCCACCCGGCCCACCTCGAGGACAATCGCAACTGCGTGCTCTGCCTCACCTGCGCCCAGGCCTGCCCGCACCGTTCGGTGCAACTGAGCCTGCGGCCCCCCGCCGCCGATCTGCAGCGGGAGATGGCCCCACCCGACGGTGAGGCAGGGCTGATCCTGGTGCTGGCCGGCGGCGTCTGCCTGAAATTCTGGGACCGCCTGCTGGGGTGGCTGCCCCTGGCTCCCGAGAGTCTGCAGGAGGGGCCGCTGCTGCCGCGTCTGGCCTTCGCGGCCCTGGCCCTGGCGCTGCCCTCGGCCCTGGCCCTGGTCGCGCTTCGTCTTGGAAGTCCGCGGCGCCTGCGTCTCGGGCTTTATGGCCTGCTGCCCCTGCTCTGGGCCCTGCTGCTGGCGCGGCATCTGCCGGTGGGGATGGCGGAAGCGGGCCGGCTGTTGCCGGTCACCTTCCAGCTGCCGCTGCCCAGCTGGAGCGCCGATCACCACGTGATCGCCTTCTGCCAGAGCCTGGTGCTGTTGCTGGGGGCCGGCGGGTCGCTGCTGCTGCTGCGCCGCCTGCTGCTGAACAGCTGGGCGGCCCTGGCGTGGGCCAGCTCCGCGGCCCTGGCGCTGGGGGCAGGGGGGCGCTGGCTGGTGGCGGGTTAAGCAGGACGAGACGGCAGGATCCGCCTCGCCTTCACTGCAGCGCGCAGAGGCGCCGGATGTCGGAACTGCTGTAGAGGCTTCGGGTGTCCCCCGGGGTGGCCACCGCGAAGTTGTGCACTTTGGTGAGCAGGTTGGCGGCACCGAGGCGGTTGGCGATCTCCACCCGCTCCAGGCCGTGGCTGCTCCGCCAGAGGCGGCAGTCGTGGCGGGTGTCATGGCTGGTGTCGGACGCCCGGACCCCGCCCGGGCTGGCCAGAAGTGCGGTGATCACCAGGGCAGGCCCAAGGCAGCGGTGGCTCATCGCGACAACATCCAGCGGTGTCCAGTCTCCAACCGGATGTGTTCCCCTTGCTACACCAAAGGCGAGGCGCTCCGCCAGGATTCCCATATGCATGGAGAGCTCTGGTGACTCGACGACGCCTCCAGCGCCAGCTTCCGGGCGAAACACGCCACTGGCTCGAGTGCCGCCTGCACGCCCTCGAGAGCCGTGAACGCTTCGAGGACGCCTACGCCCTGCGCATGGAAATGGCCGAGTGGCTGCTGGAGGGTGGCCACGATCAACCGGTGAGCAATCTCACCGTCGCGCGCCTGCTGCGGGATGGAACGGTGGTGGCGGATTCCCTGCTCAGCGACCCGACATAATCACGCCAGAAGGCAACTCCCCATGACCATCGCCCTGCTGATTGCCCTGGTGGGCTCCCTGGTGCTGATGAACTGGATCGTCAAGAGGCTCAGCAAGGCCTGAGTCCGGTCGGCAGCAACCCCTCCGGTACTCCCGCCTCAGGCCAGCGAGCGACCCCGCCAGGTCCAGCCCCGGCCGGTGCTGGTTTTCCAGATCGACACCGGAGCAATCGCGGCGATCACCACACCACCCAGCCAGGCCAGCCACCAGTGGCGCAGCCCCAGTCCGAAACGCCAGCGGCTCCAGAGCCTGACCGCCAGTTGCAGAGCCACTCCCGTCAGGGCCGGCGTGAGCAGTGACGGCCAGTCGGACGGCTGCTGAATCAGCTGCAGACACGCCAGCGGCAGCAGCAGCCAGGGACCGCTGAACAGGCCGAACACCACGGCACCACTGGCCAGGGTGAGCAGAGGGTTGCGGTTCAGGCCCAGATGCCAGTTCTTGGTCCAGCCCTCCCAGAGCGCCTTGAAATCGGGGTACATGCGCAGCTCCAGCAGGTCGATGCCGAGCAGGTAACGCAGGCGGAATCCCCGCTGCTTGATCGCCCGCGCCAGGGCCAGATCCTCCACCACCTCCGCCGCCAGAGCCCGGTGCCCGCCGATGGCCTCGTAGCTGGAGCGACGAAACAGCATGAACGGGCCTGCAGCGAAGGCGGTGGGGTCGCCGGGATCGTTGGCGCGGGCGATCGGAAAGCCCAGACCCAGCAGCGCCACCACGATCGGCTGCACCACCCACTCGGCCAGGCAGCCGCAGCGGATCCGTGGCGCGAGGGTGAGCAGATCGGCCCCGCTGCGGCGGGCCTCGGCCACGGCGCTGGTGAGGGCCGCCGGCGCCACGGTCACATCGGCATCCACGAACAGCAGCCACTCCGTCGGGGGTGGGCCCGCTTCGGGAGTGGGGGGATGGGGCAGCCGTCGTACCGCTTCACTGCACGGCCAGGTCTTGCCATTCCAGCGCTCGCCCGCTGGACGGGGCCCGCAGCGCATCACCTCCAGGGGCGGCGATGGGAACGTTCCGGCCGCGATGAGTGCGTCCAACCCCTCGGCGGTGCCGTCGCTGGAGTCATCGTCAGCCACGATCAGGCGCCAGCTCAGACCCTGCAGGTCGCTCGCCAGCAACGCGCCCACGCAGTCGTTGATCCTGGTCGCCTCGTTGTAGGCCGGCACGATCACGCTGAGGAAATCGCCGCCGCCGGCCTCAGCGGCGCCCGTGGAGGGGCTCGCGGGGGTGAGTTCCGTGGCCCCCAGGCGCGGTGCACGCCCCATGGTGAACTCCAGCGCCAGCAGCAGCACCAGCAGAGCGAAGGCCGCCAGCCAACCCGCCGCCTGGAGCAGCTGAAGGGTGATCACCATGGTCATCGGGTCCAGCCCAGGGCGCCCACTCTCGCCGCTGGGGCCGAGCCGGCTGGGATCAGGGGCCCTTGCCGGCGTTCTGGATGACGGCCCTTCCCTGCGGAGAGAGAGCGAAGCCGAGGAAGGCCTTCACGGCCTCCGAGGCGGGCTCGCGATAGACGTAGAACAACTGGCGCTGGAAGGGGTAGGACTCCGCTTCCGGGGTGGCTCCATCGATGGCGAGCACCCGCACCGTCTGTTGGTCGGCCACCTGGGCGTAGGTGGCATAGCCGATCCCATCACGGCCGAGCAGGCGCAGCATCGGCGTGGTGGCGTCGCGCTCGAGTGTGGTGATGTTCGGGCTGCTGCCGAAGGGCTGGCCGTCAAGCACGATCTTGCGGAACGCGGCATGGGTGCCGCTGACGCTGGGGCGGTTGAGGACCCGGATCGGACGATCGCTGCCCCCCAGGGTGCTCCAGCTGGTGATCTCACCCCTGAAGATCTGGACCGTCTGGCTGCGGGAAAGGCCGCGGCGGAAGGGGTTGTCGAGGCCCACCACCAGGGCGATCCGGTCGCTGGCCACGGGTACGGCCACCAGGCCGAGGCCCTGCTCCTCAGTGGTGAGTGGTCGGGAGATCGCCGCGAGGCTGATGCTGCCCCCCAGCAGGGCCTGGATGCCGTTGTCGGTGCCCACCGCCGCTGTGCTCACCTCCGTCCCGGGGAAGGCGGCCATGAAGCCCTGCTTGAGGGCCTCATTGATCAGGACCATGCTGGTGGAGCCGTCGATGCTGATGGCGGTGCCCGCGGCCACGTTCGCGGGCGGTGGAAAAGCCGCCGCCGTCGGCCCCTGGCCCGGAAGTCCGGGGATGCCCGGCGGGGCCTGGGGGAGGCTGGGCAGCCTGGGGCTGGTGCCCAG
>NZ_JAYGIA010000083.1:0-25691 GCF_034931165.1 Synechococcus sp. BA-124 BA4
GCCCAGCGCCTCGACGCGCTGCAGCAGGGCGAGACGCAGCTGGCTGTCGTAAGCCGAGCGGCGCTGGGGATCGCCCAGCACCAGGTAGGCCTCCTGCAGCCGGCGGAACTGGTCCTGGGCCTCGGGCAGCGGCAGGGTGGTGGTGTCGGGGTGGTACAGCTTGCTGAGGGAGCGGAAGGCCTGCCGCAGCTCCTGCGGCGTGGCTGTGCTCGGCAGACCAAGCAGCGCGTAGAGGGATGGGCCCGTGACCGGGTGCTCGCCGCCTGCCACCAACCACGCGCCATGGTTGGGTGATCCTAGAGAGCTCGACCAACGGTGCTGCAGTGATGACGGCCCCCGCCGATCCCGTTCCAGCTGGCCTCTGGGACAGCCTGGGCTGGGAGCCCACCCCTGAGCAGCTGCAGCTGTTGATGGGGTTGCAGCAGCAGCTGCGCCACTGGAACGCCCGGCTCAACCTCACGCGCCTGGTCGATGGCGACGACTACTGGATCGCCCAGGTGTACGACAGCCTCTGGCCCTGGCGCGACCAGCTCAACGCCCCGGCCCAGTCCCTGCGCTGCCTCGATGTGGGCACCGGTGGCGGCTTCCCCGGCCTGGCCCTGGCGATCGCCCTGCCGGCCGCCCAGCTCACACTGGTGGATTCCGTCGGTCGCAAGGCGGAGGCGGTGAAGGCCATGGCCGCCAGCCTGGGGCTGGGCGAGCGGGTGCAGGTCCGCTGGGAGCGGGCGGAGGCCACCGGTCACACCCGCAGCTGCCGCGGCCACCAGGACTGGGCGATGGCACGGGCGGTTGCTGCCGCCCCGGTGGTGGCGGAGTATCTGGTGCCCCTGCTGAACACCAGCGGCCGGGCCCTGCTCTATCGCGGCCAGTGGAGCCCGGAGGATCTGGCCTGCCTGAAGCGGGCCGCCACCCGCCTGCGCGCCGAGGTGGAGCAGGTGGAGCGGATCGACCTGCCTGGAGGACGGGGGGTGCGCCACGCGGTGGTGCTCAGGCCGAGCGCCCCCTGCCCCGCCATCTATCCCAGGGCCGTGGGTCTGCCCGCCAAGCAGCCCCTGGCCTGAGCCCGATCACGCATCCGCCATCAGCCGACGGACGCTGGTGCCCCCCAGCCGCTCGCGCAGGCTCCTCAGCAGCGTCGGAATCCGCTCGGCCCAGGGGCTGGCCGTCAGCACCGCCAGCAGATCGGCTTCGCTCACCTCCCGGTCCAGGGCCTCGGCATTGGCGCCGGGGAACCAGTGGCTCCCCTGGCCCAGCAGGCCATAGCGGGCCCGGGCGTAACCCTCCAGATCCCAGGCCTCCAGCAGGTTGTGCAGCCAGAGCAGCACCGGCAGGTTCAGCCCTCCGGGGGTGTCCTCCCAGGAGGGCAGACCATCGCTCCAGCTCTCGAGCCAGCGAGCGCCGAGGGTCTCGAGCCTGGTGCGCTCCAGCCGCTCCTGCACCGGGGCCAGCCAGCACTCGGCCTCGTTCAGACGCGCCACCGCCTGCAGATGCAGGTCGAGATCAGCCGGACCGGCGGCGCCCACGCTGATCGTGTGGATCGCCGCCTCACGCAGGCAGAACAGGTCGTTGAACTCGATGGGGTGAAGCGGAGCGCACAGCCGGTTGATCCGCTCGGAGGGGGTGTGCAGGTGGCCGCCCTTGTCGGTCGGGCTGATCACGAACACGCCCATGTCGTGGCGGCGGGCGGCCTCGAGAGCCGGGCGATTGTCCTGGCGGATGTAGTACCAGTGCAGGTTGATGTAATCAAAGGCATCACTGGCGATCGCCTCGAGGATCAGGGGCAGGGGCGCGTGGGTGGAGAAGCCCACATGGCCGATGCGGCCCTGCTGCTGCCAGCGCCGCGCCACGTCCAGGCAACCGCCCGGCCGCAGGGTCTGCTCCAGGTGCGCGGGCAGATTGAGGCCATGGATCGCCAGCAGATCGAGCCGCTCGATGCGCAGCCGATCAAAGCTCAGCTCCAGCTCGGCCTCGAACTGGGCGGGATCCTCGTGGGGCGGCACCTTGGTCTGGAGGATGCGGCGGGGATCGGGCACCTCCCGCAGCAGATCACCCAGTTGCCGCTCGGATGTTCCGTAATGGCGGGCAGTTTCGATGTGATGGAACCCGGAGGTCACGGCCTTCTCCAGGGTGGCGCGCAGGTTGGCCTGGCTGGCGGCGGTGATCTCGCCGGCCGGCAGATCGCTCCAGCTCTGCTGAAAACGCATCCCCCCCAGAGAGAGAACCGGCATGGCCAACTCCGTGCGCCCGAAGCGACGGCAGGGCAGCTCCGCCGTCAAGGCCGAGGCAAGGTGCGCTGAACCCGGGATTGGCTCGGATAGCCCAGAGGCAGCAGCTCCTGGGAGCGCAGCCGCTCATCGAGGCGGGCCACGTCTTCGTAAGGCACCCAGTGGATGCAATCAACCGGACAGGTGTCGATCGCCTCCTGGATGGTCTCGGTGCTGTCGCCGTCCTGGCGGATCGCCCGGGAACGACCCCAGACCGGTTCCACCAGAAAGGTGTTGCCAGCCACATGCGCGCAGTAGCGGCAGCCGATGCAGACGGCCTCGTCAACCCAGACGGCCTGCTGACGCAGGCTGCCCCCTAGCAATGGCTCATGGCCGCTGGGTTGCTCCCTGGAGCGGGCCGGTGCGGCGTAGGCCAGGGAGGGATCGACCTCAGCCATCCCAGCGGGTGACCACGAGCTCGATCGAACCATCCAGGCTGGAGGTCTGCTCGCTCACCTGGAAGCCCTCCTGGGCCGAGGCGGCCAGAACCTGGTGCAGGGCATAGCGCTGGGTGATCTGGGCGAGAAAACGTTCGACCGGAATCGGCTGCTTCCACAGCTCAAGGTCGGTGACGAGCTCATAGGTGCCGGATTCGGCATTCCAGCGGAAGCCGATGTCGCAGCCGTCGTTGCGGGTGAGGGCCACATCGGCGAGCACGGTCTGGCCGCGGTAACCACGCACCGGCCGCTCCCCCAGCTCAGGGTCGTGGCCGAGGTCCCGCAGGGCCTCGAGCAGGGCCACGCGGTCGCGCAGTTCGGTCTTGACGGTGCTGAAGTGGGACATCGGGGGGGCCGAAGGGTATGGGTGAAACTCAGGCAGAACGCTGGTGCAGGCTCACCGAGGGGGTGACAGCCTGAGCCGCGGCCTGGAAGGCCTCGGACGTGGAGCGGCGCTGTTCCAGCGAACCGAGTTGGTTCTCGATCCGCTCGGTGAGCTGCTCGCAGGCTGCACCCTGGACGCCTTCCACGAGCTCCTCGACCCGCCCATCGGGGCGAATGCGGAAGCGGATGGTGGTCTGGGCCATCCAGGTTCACTCAGGTGGGCAAATGTTAACCAGCTTCCCCTGACGCTGCAGGGAGCCGTCTCAGCGGATCAGGCCCTCGTCCACCAGGGTCTGCAGCCGCTCCAGCACCGCCGGACTTTCCAGCTGCTCCAGGGCCACCCGCGCCTCGTCCCTCACGGTGGAATCAGCGTCCTGGAGCATCACCGCCACCAGTGTTTCCACCAGTTCCCCCTGACGCGGATCCACCAGGTGGTCGTAGAGGCGCCCCAGCGACCAGGCACTGTTGCTGCGCACCACCGGCTCGGAATCGATGCGCAGGCTCACCAGCAACTGGGCGGCGGCCTGATCGGCCTTGGCCGCGCCCGTACCGCCCACATCCGCCAGGGATCCCGCCGCCCACAACCTCACGGCCGCGATGTCGTTCTGCAGGGCCCGGATCAGGGGATTGAGCACGGGCGACTCGGGGTAATTGCCCAGGCTCCAGGCCACGGCCTTGCGGACGTAGCCGTTGCTGTCGTCCTGCAGCAGGGCCAGCAGGGGAGCCACCGCACGCGGATCGGGGTTGCGGCCCAGGGCATAGACCGCGCTCATGCGCAGGATCGGACAGGTGGCCTCCAGCAGGGGCAGCAGCAGCGGGATCGCCCGGGGGTCGCGGTGTTCACAGAAAATGCGCAGCCCCTGCATGCGCTGGTCATGGCCGCCCCTGAGCCACTCCAGCCCCAGGTCGCATTCCGCGGCGATGTCGGCCTCGGCGGGCTCGAGTGCATCGAGATCCTCGAGCGGATCGCCCAGCAGCTCCTGGGCCAGCTCGCCAGCCAGCAACTCCGGGTCGAAGGCCAGCTCGGCCGGACCGTGGGCGTAGGGGGGCAGGGAACCGCCGGGATCGGGGTTGGCTTGGTCGGTCATGGCCCTCAGCCGATCGGAGCGGGGGCGGCCATGTCACCCGGAAGCCAGATCCTGGCACTCACCGCAAACAGAGCCAGACCGAACAGCACGATGATGGCGGCCGGCAACAGGGTGGAGCGGAAGAACGACACGGCACTGGCCAGGGAGGTGCCCCATTCTGGATGCTGGGGTCATCGGACTTCCGTAGGGTTCGCCCAGTCGCGTCCGGCCCTTGGCACCCGAACCAGCCAGCGAGCGCATCACAGCGGTCGAGGCGGCCTCCGGCCCCCGCCGCCGCCTGGTGGCGGTGACGGCCCAGGGGGTGGCCAGCGGCACTCCCTACATGGTGGGCAGCAAGCTTCTGCAGGGATGGCTGGCGGCCAACCAAGTGCCCCTGAGCCTGATCGGCCTGCTCGGCCTGGCGGAACTGCCCTACACCCTGAAGATGCTCTGGGCGCCGGCCCTCGATCGCTGGCCACTGCCCTGGCCGGATCGCAGGCGTGGCTGGTTGCTGCTGCTGCAGATCACCCTGGTGGCGGTGATCGCAGCCATGGCCCTTCTGCGACCTGGCACAGACGGGGGCAGTCTCACGGCGATCGGCCTCATGGCCGTGCTGCTGGCCGTCTGCAGCGCCACCCAGGACATCGCGGTCGACGCCTACCGCACGGACATTCTCCCGCCGGCGGAGCGGGGCGGCGGAGCGGCTGCCTCTGCCCTGGGCTATCGGGGAGCCATGCTGGCCATCGGTGCCGGAGGGTTCATGCTGGCCGGCAGCTTCGGCTGGCCCGCGGCGTTCCTGGCCTCAGCTGCGCTGCTGCTCGCGGTGGTTCCGTTCACCCTGGCGGCGCCGCGGCTGGCACCGAACGAGCATCCCGTCACCAGCCTGCGGCAGGCGGTGGTGGGCCCGGCACGTGATTTCCTCCGCCGCACCGGCTTCGGACGGGCCGTCCTGTTGCTTCTGCTGGTTCTGCTCTACCGCTGGCCCGATGGCCTGCTCAGCCTGATGGCCGTCCCGTTCCTGATTCAGCAGGGGTTCAGTCCCGGGCTGATCGGGGCGGTGCAGGGGGGCTGGGGAATCGCCGCAACGATGATCGGCACGGTGCTCGGCGGTGTGCTCTTCAGCCGTCTGGGCATGAACCGTTCCCTCTGGCTGTTCGCCCTCATCGGAGCGATCGGCAACCTCTCCTATTGGGCCCTGGCCCAGTTCGGTGGCGGCAAGACCGCACTGGTTCTGGCCGTCGGCATGGAGAACATCGGCGGCGGGATGGTGGGAGCGGTGTTCGTGGCCTTGCTGATGAGCCTCTGCAACCCGCGGTTCTCCGCCACCCAGTACGCCCTGCTCTCAGGGGTCTATGCCCTGAGCCGCTCAATCCTGGCCGCGCCTGCCGGGCTGGTGGCCGAACGGGTGGGCTGGAGCAGTTTTTTCCTGTTCACGGTGGGAGCGGCACTGCCGGCCTTTCTGCTGATGCTGCGGCTCACCCCCTGGAACGGCGCCGGCCCCCGCGGCGCCTTCGATCCAGCGAAGGATCCCACCTGAGGCGACCTCCTGGACCGACACCACCGGATCTGTGAACAGCACACCCAGGAGGCGGGAGGTGGTCAGAGTGACGTGACCGCCGCCCGCCGCCTGAGCTGACCGCAGGCGGCATCTTCATCGAGACCGCGGCTGGCTCGGACACTCACGGCCACATGCCGCTCCTGCAGCGCCCTGCGGAAGGCCTCCACCCGCTCGGGGCTGGGGCGCTGAAAGTCCTCCTCCTCGATCGGGTTGTAGGGGATGAGGTTCACGTGGCTCTGGAACCCGCGCAACAGCGCCGCCAGGGCCGCTGCCTGGCGGGGGTGGTCGTTGAGGCCCCCCAGCAGGATGTACTCGAAGCTCACGCGCCGGCCGGTGATCTCCACATAGCGGCGGCAGTCGTCGAGCAGCGCCTCCAGCGGGTAGGCGCGGGCGGTGGGGATCAGCTGCTCCCGCAGGCCCTGATCCGCAGCGTGCAGACTCACGGCCAGGGTGAACTGGGCGCGGCCCAGTTTCTCCAGGGCAAGCTCGGCCAGGCTGGGCAGGGTGCTGGGCACTCCAACGGTGCTGACCGTGATCTGGCGCTGGGCCATGCCCAGGTCGGTGCAGAGGCAGTGAATGGCCCCCAGCACGGAATCGATCGTGAGCAGGGGTTCGCCCATACCCATGAACACCACGTGGCTGGGACGGCGGCCCATCACCTCACGCACGCACAGCACCTGATCGACGATCTCATGCACCGCCAGGGAGCGCTGCAGCCCGCCCTTGCCGGTGGCGCAGAAGCGGCAGGCCATCGGACAGCCCACCTGACTGGAGACGCAGACCGTGAGGCGATCGCGGGAGGGAATGCCCACGGTTTCGAGGCTGAGGCCATCGGCGGTCCCCAGCAGGAGCTTGGTGGTGCCATCCCTGGCCACGCTGCGCTGCAGTTCCCTGGAGCGGCCGAGTGCATCGGCATCGGCGGGGTCTGCCTCAGCGGCGAGGCTCTCGCGCCACGCCTTGGGCAGGACGCTGATGTCTGCCAGGCGGCGGGCCCCCTTGGCATAGATCCAGTCGTGCAGCTGACGGCCACGAAAGGCGGGCTGACCCTGGCTGATGGCCCACGCCTCCAGCTCGTTCAGGCCCAGGCCCAGCAGGGGCACAGGCCTGGACGAGGGCGGCACCGCGGCGATCACGACCAGATCAGCAGCCCATGGCCGAGCCAGCACTCCACCGCCACCAGAGCGATGAAACCGAGCATGGCCAAACGGCCGTTGAGCCGCTCGGTGTGGGTGTGGAAGCCGAAGCGGGGCAGGCGCCGCTTCGGGATGAGCGTGGGTTCCAGCACTGGAATCAGTCCTCTGTCAGTAGACCCTCTTCCTGCAGACCCTCAACGGCCGCGGGATCGGGGATGAGCTCTTCCTCCAGACCTTCCTCCTGGGTGGGCCTGGCAAAGGCCGCGAAGGAGCTGGCGGCCGCCTCGATGCCCCGCTTGCTGCGAACCGCATCGAGCTCGTCCTCGGAAGGATCCTCCAGCACCGCCTTGGTGACCGGGGCCGCGGCGGGCATCTCCACCGTGTAGTCAGGGCGGAGATTGGCCACCCGGCGGTAGCTGCCGGCCTCCTCGTCGAGGATGTCGGGGTGGGGGCCGGCTTCTGCACGCAGTTCCTCCTCGAAGCCACCGAAGCCGGTGCCGGCGGGGATCAGGCGGCCGATGATCACGTTCTCCTTGAGACCGCGCAGCCAGTCGCTCTTGCCCTCGATCGCCGCTTCGGTGAGCACCCGGGTGGTCTCCTGGAAGCTGGCAGCGGAGATGAAGCTGTCGGTGTTCAGCGAGGCCTTGGTGATGCCCAGCAGCACCGGCGTGAACTCGGCGGGGGCGCCACCGGTGATGGCCATCGCCTGATTCACCTGCTCCACCTGGCGGAGCTCGATCAGCTCACCGGGCAGCAGGGTGGTGTCACCGGCATCCTCGATGCGCACCTTGCTGGTCATCTGGCGCACGATCACCTCGATGTGCTTGTCATCGATGGTGACCCCCTGGGATTTGTAGACGTTCTGCACCTCCTGCACCATGCGGAACTGCAGCTTGGAGATGGCTTCCTGGGCCGCCTCCATCGAGGGCTTGCGGTCCCGCAGGTCCTCGAAGTAGCACTCCAGCAGTTCGTGGGGATTGATCGGACCGTCGGTGAGCATTTCACCGGCCGTGACCTGCTGGCCGTCGTTCACCATCACGTTGCGCCCGAGCAGGATCGGGTAATCGGTGCTGACGTCGTCGTGCTCGATCACGGAGACGGTGACCGAGTCGTCGTCTTCGCCCAGCTTGATGGTGACGGTGCCGGGCTTGCGGCAGAGCACGGCAGATTCCCGTGGACGGCGTGCTTCGAGCAGTTCTTCGATCCGGGGAAGACCCTGGACGATGTCCCCGGTCTTCTGCCGCTCGAACACCAGCAGCGCCAGGGCATCCCCCCGTTGCACGAGTTCGCCGTCGCGCACGTGCAGCACCGAATCCGGCGAGACCATGTAGGGACGGCCCAGTCGGATGGTGATCAGGCTGCCGTCGATGGCTTCCACCTGACCGCAGCAGGGAGCCTCGATACCGCTGGCGAGGGGCTCACCATCCACCAGGCGCTGACCCACGCTCACGGCCAGCTCGGCGCTGCCGATGTCGATCCCGCGGGTGTCGCCCTCACGCTCGACGATCAGGCGACGCACCGGTTCCCCTTCCACCGGATCGGGCAGTTGCACCACGCCGTCTTCCTTGCAGAGGATCTGGGTGGTGGCCACCACATCGCCGCTCTTGACGCTGGTGCCGTCCTCCACCTGCAGCTCGGTGTGGGTGGAGCCGTGACTGGCATCGGAGAGGGTGTCACGGCGGACCAGCAGGGTTTCGAGGATCACCAGCTGCAGGCGCTCGATCGTCTTGGCCCGCTTGTCGGGGACAGCCTCCACATCCACCGTCATCTGGGGTGTGGTGTCGAAGGTGTCAAGGATCAGCTGGGTGCGCAGCAGCTCGACACCATCCACCGACTTGATCAGTTCACCGTCCTTGAAGGTGAGCCGCTGGGTGGCCTTGAGGCCCAGGGAAGGGCCACCGTTCTGCTTGACGCTGGCCAGCTCGGGCAGGTGGGCCTGGTCGGGGATGGGGTATTCCTCCACCGGCCGCAGCAGCAGGGCACCACCTTCAGGAGTGTCGACAGCCTCGACGAACACCATCGCCTCGGGAACCAGGCCAGGGGCGATCTCCTCACCGGGATTGTGCAGGCGACCTTCGTCGCTGTAGCGGGCATGAATCTTGGCGTCGCTGACGAGGTGCAACGTTCCCGAACGCACGATGATCTCGCGCAGGATGTCGTTCTTCTGGGTCACGGTGACGATCCCGGCCGTCTGGCTGAAGATGTCCTTGACCACCTCGGTGCCGGCCTCGATCCACTGGCCGTCCTCGATCATCAACAGGGAGATGTCCTTGTTGATCTCGTGAGTCTCCTGGGGAATCCAGAGAACGGTTCCGCCCTTGGACACCTCGTAGCCGTTCTTGGCGGAGCGTGCCTTCTTGATCGAGAGACCGGGGGCGTACTTGATCAGTCCGCCGGTCTGGGTGCGGAAGCGGTCATCGGCCAGCTCGGCGATCACCTCACCGCTGCCGATCTTGCTTCCCGGTTGGGTCTTGAGCAGATAGCGGATGTTGTCCTTGCCCTCCAGGTGCCAGATCTCGCCGGAATGGGTGGATTCACCCACCAGCTTGCAGTCCTTGAGGGTCAGGCTGGCGGTGACGATCTGGACTTCGCGGGAATCACCGGTGGAATCGCGCAAACGCACCGAACCACCGTGCTCGCTCACCAGACGGCTCTCGGCCAGCACCTCACCGGTGGTGACCGCGGTATTGCCTCTGACCACGGGCTGGGCGTTGGGAGGCAGGTTGTACACGTCGCCCGCCAGGACCCAGAGACGCCCGAGTCGCTGGGCCTTGAGGGTGATGTTGCCCTGGCGGTCGGTCGACTCGCGGGGTTGAATCACGTCCTCGTAGCGCACCTGACCCGCCAGATCGCAGATCACATCCTTGGTGGCCTTCTCGACGCTCTTCTTGACCGCGGCGCCAGCGGAGATCTGAGCCAGCACCATGTCGGACGGCACCTCATCACCATCGGCGACGAAGAGAACGGAACCTGAGGTGATGTCGAGTCGCTGGATCTTGCCCTTGCCGCTGGGCTTCACCGAAAGGGTGAAATCGGTTTCCGAGAGCTGCGCCTCAACCCCGTGGGAGGTGCGGTGGGAGCGCACCCGGGCCCTGGGGCCGAACTCCACGGTTCCTGCCACCGAGGAGCGCACCACGCCGGTTTCGGCCGTGGACACACCACCGGTGTGGAAGGTGCGCATCGTCAGCTGGGTGCCGGGCTCACCGATCGACTGGGCCGCGATGATGCCCACCGCTTCGCCCAGATCCACCAGCTGGTTGTGTGCCAGGGCCCAGCCGTAGCACTTGCGGCAGACCGAGCGGGCGGCTTCGCAGGTGAGGGGGGAGCGGACCACGACGGTCTTGACGCCAGCGGCCTCGATCCGCCGGGAGAGCTCGTTGTCGATCTGGCCGTCGCGTTCGACCAGCAGGGATCCGTCGGAGCCGTGCACGGGCTCACCCGCCAGACGGCCCACGAGCTTGGCGAAGAACCGGCCCTTCTCATCGGCATGGATGGGGATGCCTCGGGTGGTGCCGCAGTCGTCCTCACGCACGATCACATCCTGGGCCACATCCACCAGTCGCCTGGTGAGGTAGCCGGAGTCAGCGGTGCGCAGGGCCGTGTCCACCAGACCCTTGCGGGCGCCGTAGGAGGAGATCACGTATTCCGTGACCGTGAGACCCTCACGGAAGTTGGTGCGGATCGGCAGGTCGATGATCTCCCCCTGGGGGTTGGCCATCAGGCCGCGCATGCCCACCAGCTGGCGCACCTGGGACATGTTGCCCCTGGCGCCGGAGTTGGCCATCATCCAGACCGAGTTGAGGGGGTCGTTCTCGTTGAAGTTCTTCTTGACCTCCTCCACCAGCCGCTCATTGGTTTCGGTCCAGGTGTCGATCACCTTGGTGTGCCGCTCCACCTCGGTGATCTCCCCCAGCCGGTAGCGCTCTTCGGTATCGGTGATCTGCTGCTCGGCCTCCTCCAGCAGACGGGCCTTCTCGAAGGGAATGCGCAGGTCTTCGACGGAGATCGAGACCGCGGCCTGGGTGGCGTAATGGAAGCCCAGATCCTTGAGGTCATCGGCCATGGAGGCCGTGGCCGCGGTGCCGTGGTGCTTGTACGCCCAGGCCACGAGATTGCGCAGGGCCTTCTTGTCGATCTCCCGGTTGCGGAAACGCGGCGGTTCCTTGCTCAGGGGAGCGCGGCGGTCCTGGGAATTGGGCTTGGAAGGGGTGGTGGTCATGGCGGCGAGCGAAAAAGAAGACCGAAGAGGAAAACCTGGGGTAATCAGGTGAAGGCGACGACGTGCTGCAGCAGATCAGCTCAGGTGGCGGCCACCGCGTCGATGATCGTTCTGTTCATCACCACCCGGCCCACGGTCGTGAGCAGGTAACGGGTGATCAGTGCACCGTCTTCGTCGAAGCGGTCGCGGCGGTACTTCCACTGCTCGATGCGGGTGCCATCGCTGAGCGTCTCCTCATGCACGGGGGTCTCTCCCTCATCCTCGTCATCGACCTCGCCCTTGAAGCGGACCCAGACCCACTGGTGCAGATCGAGATGCCGTTCCTCGAACGCATTGATCACGTCGTTGAGGCCAGCGAAGGTACGGCTGCGGTCACCGAAGCTGGGCATGACCTCCTTGCGATCCACCGCGGTGAGGTAGTAGATGCCGAGCACCATGTCCTGAGACGGGGTGATGATCGGCTCACCGGTGGCCGGCGAAAGAATGTTGTTGCTCGCCAGCATCAGCATGCGCGCCTCGGTCTGGGCCTCGATGGCGAGGGGCACATGCACGGCCATCTGGTCACCGTCGAAGTCGGCGTTGAAGGCGGGGCAGACGAGGGGGTGCAGCTGAATGGCGCGTCCATCCACCAGCTTCGGCTCGAACGCCTGAATGCCGAGCCGGTGCAGGGTGGGGGCCCGGTTGAGCATGATCGGGTGACCTTCGATCACTTCCTGCAGCACCTGCATCACTTCATCATCAGCCCGCTGAATCAGCTTCTTGGCCGCCTTGATGTTGTTGACGATGTTCTGCCGGATCAACCTGTGAATGACGAACGGCTGGAACAGCTCGATCGCCATTTCCTTGGGCAGGCCGCACTGGTGCATCTTGAGCTTGGGTCCCACCACGATCACGGAACGACCGGAGTAGTCGACCCGCTTGCCCAGCAGGTTCTGGCGGAAGCGGCCCTGCTTGCCCTCGATGATGTCGCTGAGTGACTTGAGCGGCCGGTTGTTGGCACCCACGACGGTCCGGCCGCGGCGGCCGTTGTCGATCAGAGCATCCACAGCCTCCTGCAGCATCCGCTTTTCGTTACGGACGATGATCTCTGGCGCGAGGATCTCCTGAAGCCGCGCCAAACGGTTGTTGCGGTTGATCACCCGTCGATAGAGATCGTTGAGATCGCTGGTGGCGAAGCGACCGCCATCGAGCTGCACCATCGGGCGCAGGTCGGGGGGGATCACCGGGATGGCATCAAGCACCATCCAGTCGGGGCGGGCATCGGTGGCGATGAAATTGTCGATCACGCGCAGCCGCTTGATCAGCTTCGCCCGCTTCTGGCCCTTGCTGCCGGCGATGTCCTCGCGCAGCTGTTCGGCAATCTCGGTGAGGTTGAGATCTTCGAGCAGGCGCTTGAGTGCCTCGGCACCGATGCCCACCTCGGGCTCATTCTCGATCTCGGAATCTTCGGCATAGATCTGATCCTCGATCTCCAGCCACTCATCTTCGGTGAGAAGCTGCTTGTAGGTGAGGTCCTTGTGATCGCCCGGCTCGAGCACCACGTAGCAGTTGAAGTAGACGATCTGCTCGACATCCCTCAGGGGCATGTCCAGCAGGATCGCCACATAGCTGGGGATCCCCTTCAGGTACCAGACGTGGGAGACCGGAGCCGCCAGCTTGATGAAGCCCATGCGGTGACGTCGCACCCGGCTCTCGGTGACCTCAACGCCGCAGCGCTCGCAGACGATTCCGCGGTGACGCACCCGCTTGTACTTCCCGCAATGGCATTCCCAGTCTTTGGAGGGGCCAAAGATCTTCTCGCAGAAGAGCCCATCCATCTCGGGCTTGAGGGTGCGGTAGTTGATCGTTTCGGGCTTGGTCACCTCACCGACCACCTGACCATTGGGAAGGGTGCGCTGACCCCACTGCATGATCCGCTCCGGCGAAGCCAGAGTGATCTTGACGTAGTCGAAGTGGTTCTCGGTGCGGGAGTTGCTGTTGGTCATGGCCGAAGGGCGCGCGGACGTCGAGTGAAACGGTGAAGCTCAGGGCGTTGATTCAATCGTCGTCATAATCAGCGACGCCGAGGGATTCATAAGTGGGCCGGTTGGGGGTGCTGCGGCGGGGATTGACGTCCTGCATCAGATCAACCTCGACGCCCTCATCGGTGTAGACGGCGATATCCAGACCGAGCGACTGCAATTCGCGCATCAGCACCTTGAAGGATTCCGGGGTGCCGGGACGGGGAATCGGCTTGCCCTTGACGATGGCGTTGAGGGCCTCGTTGCGGCCCTGCATGTCGTCGGACTTGACGGTGAGCAGTTCCTGCAGGGTGTAGGCCGCGCCATAGGCCTCGAGGGCCCAGACCTCCATCTCCCCGAGTCTCTGGCCGCCCTGCTGGGCCTTGCCGCCCAAGGGTTGCTGAGTGACCAGGGAGTAGGGACCGGTGGAGCGGGCGTGGATCTTGTCGTCGACCAGGTGGACGAGCTTGAGGATGTGGGCATAACCCACAGTGACCGGCTGATCAAAGGGCTCGCCGGTGCGGCCATCGATCAGCTGGATCTTGCCTGGGTTCTCAGGGTCGTAGACCCACTCCTTGCCAGGCTCGCTGGCCGCCTCCTCCAGATACTTCTGCACGGTGTTCTTGGAGGTTTCGTTGCCGTGCATCTCGTCGAAGGGCACCACCTTGACCCGGCAGTTCAGGTGCGAGGCAGCCCAGCCCATCAGGCACTCGAACACCTGACCCACATTCATCCGGGAGGGAACACCCAGGGGATTGAGGACGATGTCGATCGGAGAGCCATCGGGCAGATAGGGCATGTCCTCGCGGGGGAGGATGCGGCTGATAATGCCCTTGTTGCCGTGGCGGCCGGCCATTTTGTCGCCCACCTGGATCTTGCGCCGCTGGGCCACATAGACCCGCACCACCATGTTCGCCCCCGGCGGCAGCTCATCCCCCTGCTCCCTCGTGTAGATGCGGACATCCACAACCCGGCCGCGTTCGGTGCTGGGCACCCGCAGGGAGTTATCACGCACATCGCGGGCCTTCTCACCGAAGATCGCACGCAACAGCTTCTCTTCAGGCGGCTGATCCGATTCACCCTTGGGCGTGACCTTACCGACCAGGATGTCACCGGATTCGACGTAAGCGCCGATGCGAATGATCCCCATCTCATCGAGGTTACCCAGACTTTCTTCAGCCACATTGGGGATCTCGCGGGTGATCTCCTCGGGACCGAGCTTGGTCTGACGGGCCTCAATCTCATACTTCTCGATGTGCACAGAGGTATAGAGATCGTCCTGAACGAGTCGCTCACTGACGAGGATCGCGTCTTCGTAGTTGTAACCCTCCCATGGCATGTAGGCGATCAGCACGTTCTGACCCAGAGCGATCTCGCCACCCTCACAGGCGGAACCATTGGCCAGCACCTGGCCGGCGATCACCTGGTCACCCTGGCTGACGATCGGCCGCTGGTTGAGGCAGGTGTCCTGGTTGGAGCGCTGATATTTCTGCAGGTGGTGGATGTGATCGGTGCCCTGCTCGTCGCGGATCACAATCGCCGTGGCATCCACAAAGGTGACGGTGCCATTCACCCGGGTGATCGGCACCATGCCCGAGTCGCGGGCCACCTGGGTTTCCAGGCCCGTGCCCACCAGGGGGCGCTCGGGCCGCAGCAGGGGAACGGCCTGACGCTGCATGTTCGAGCCCATCAGGGCCCGGTTGGCGTCGTCGTGCTCGAGGAAGGGAATCAGCGAGGTGGCCACCGAGATCACCTGCACCGGTGAAAGCTGCACGTAATCCACCTGCTCGGGTGGCACTTTCTCGAAGTCCTGGCGGTAGCGGACGGGGATCAGCTCAGCGAGGATGCGGCCATCGGCATCAGTGGCCACATCACCTGGGGCGACGCGGCACTCATCTTCGAGGTCGGCGGAGAGATAGATCGGATCGCCCTGCTTGTGGACGAAACCGTTCTCCACCTTCCAGAAGGGCGTTTCGATGAAGCCGTACTCATTGACGCGGGCATGGGTGGCCAGCGAACCGATCAGACCGGCATTGGGACCCTCTGGAGTCTCGATCGGGCAGATGCGGCCGTAGTGAGAGGGGTGAATGTCACGCACAGCGAAGCCTGCCCGCTCACGGGTGAGGCCGCCTGGGCCGAGGGCACTGATGCGCCGCTTGTGGGTCAGCTCCGCCAGGGGATTGGTCTGGTCCATGAACTGACTGAGCTGGCTGGAGCCGAAGAACTCCTTGATCGCCGCCACCAGGGGCTTGGGATTGACCAGCTGCGCGGGGGTCAGCGATTCAGTCTCACCGACCGTCATGCGCTCCTTGATGATCCGCTCCAGACGGTTGAGACCAACCCGCACCTGGTTCTGGAGCAGCTCCCCGACGGAGCGCACCCGACGGTTGCCGAGGTGATCGATATCGTCGAGAGAAGCCCCGCCCACATCGAGCTCGAGGTTGATCAGGTAATCGATCGTCGAGAGCACGTCCTCAGCGGTGAGGGTGCGCACGGCGTCAGGGATGGTGAGCCGCAGCTTCTTGTTGATCTTGTAGCGGCCCACGCGGCCGAGGTCGTAGCGCTTGGGATCGAAGAAGCGGCTGTGCAGCAGCTGCTGACCACCACTCACGGAAGGGGGCTCACCGGGACGCAGTTTCTTGTACAGCTCCAGCAGCGCCTGGTCTTCCGAAGAGATGCCTTCGTCGTTGGCCGCTTCGATCGACTTCTTGTAATACTCCGGGTGACGGAGCTTGTCGAGCACGTCGTTGTCAGAGAGACCGATCGCCCGCATCAGCACATGGGCGTTGATCTTGCGGGTCTTGTCGACGCGAACGTGCAGCAGATCGTTCTTGTCGGTTTCGAACTTCAGCCAGGCACCCCGGTTGGGGATCAGGCTGGCATTGAAGGTCTTGCGGCCGTTCTTGTCCTGCTCGTCCTTGAAGTAGACGCCTGGGCTGCGCACGATCTGGTTGACGATCACCCGCTCGGCGCCGTTGATGATGAAGGTGCCGCGCTCGGTCATCAGCGGCAGCTCGCCGATGAAGACCTCCTGCTCCTTGATCTCACCGGTTTCCTTGTTGACCAGCCGGCAGGTGACATACATCTGCGAAGCGAAGGTGGCATCGCGGCGCTTCGCTTCCTCGACGTCGTGGCGGGGCCGCTTCAGGCGGTACTCCGTGCCGACGAAATGGAGCTCAAGCTTGCCGGTGTAGTCAGTGATCGGAGAGAAGCTGTCGAGCTCCTCGATCAGACCCTTCTCCAGGAACCACTTGAAACTCGCCCGCTGCACCTCGACCAGATCGGGCAGGTAAGTGACGGTCTTGGCGACCTGAATCGCGCTGCTCATGCGGGGACCTGCAGGAACGGGTGAAAAGGTGGATGGGCTGCGCCGACGGGAACACGCCTGACGCATTGGACTGCCGCAAGGACAACCAAAGGCACGGCAGGGCCCTCCCCGGGTGAGGGGAGAACCCTGCCGTGTTCACGCTGATGAATCTCGAATCGGAGCTGCCGACCTCGACAATGGTGCGCTCACGCTACCAGGCCAATAAAACATCATACACTATGAGGCTCGGATGGTCTGGGGAGGGCAAACAGGCGTAAGGCATTCGCGGTTGAGTCCGCCGCCACCTGCTCGAGGGCCTCGCCTCTGAGCTCCGCCACACGGCTGGCCACGGCGGCCACGTAGGCGGGTTCATTGCGCTTGCCACGGCGGGGAACCGGTGCCAGGAACGGGCAGTCGGTTTCCACCAGGTAGCGATCGGCCGGAACCTGTTGGGCACAGAGATGGGTGTCGAAGGCCTTGGGGAAGGTGACCGTTCCGCTGAAGCTGATGTACAGACCCAGCTCAAGGAACGACGCCATCTCCTCCGGGGTGCCGCCCCAGCAGTGCATGACTCCCCTGGGGCAACGTCCCTCGGCCTGCCGCTGACGCAGCTCATCAAGCATGGGAGCAGCGGCATCGCGGCAATGAATGATGACCGGCAGATCCAGCTCCACGGCCAGATCGAGCTGGGGGCCAAGAACCTGCAGCTGACTGTCGAGGTTGGAATCCCGGAAGAGATCCAGACCCAGTTCACCTATGGCCACCACCCTCGGGTCGTCGAGGGCGGCCTGGCGCAGCACAGCCTGGGTGCTGGGGCCCCAGTGCTCGGTGTCGAGGGGGTGAACCCCCACCGAGTAGCGCAGTTCCGGAAAACGATCGGCCAGGGCCCGGATCGGAGCGATCTGGGATGGCTCCACGCAGGCATGCAGCAGGGACACCACTCCGGCTTCCCGCCAGCGCTGAGCCACCTCCTCCAGGTCGGCCTCAAAGGTGCTGAACACCACGTGGCAGTGGGAGTCAACCAGCGCCGGAAGCGCGGTGGCCACGGCAGGCATGGTGCTGACGGTCATGGGGACGGCGAGCTGCTCAGGCGTTGCCGGCAACGGGCTCGATCGCCTGCTTGACGGCGGTGCTGAGCCGCGATTTCTGATTGGCGCCGGTGTTGCGATGGATCACACCGCGCTTGACGGCCTTGTCGATCTTGCTGAAGGCGGCGTTGAGGCTGGCCTGAACGGCCGTCTTGTTGTCCTCGCCGGGCTCCTGGCTGTAGACGCTCACAGCCGTGAAGCAGCGCTTCATCAGCGTGCGCACCGCCGACTTGTAGGTGCGGTTCTGCAACCAGTTGCGCTCGGCAATCAGGATGCGCTTCTTCGAAGACTTGTTATTGGCCACAGGCGGGTTCAGCGCTGATTCAGCAGTTGTCGATCTTACCCTCACGGGCCCGCCCGCCAGAGAGCCAGCTCTAGCCTGCGAAACTGACCCAGCTGCGCCGCCCTCCGCCAGCGCCTTTGCCCGTGCCGAACACCCTGAGCGACCCCGCACCAGCCCTGGCCCTCGACAGCCTGGACGATCTCGATGCAGCTGCGGCCAGGCTCGCGCACATCGCCGGCCGCACCAGTGGCGGTGCCAGCCAGGAGGCGGCCGCCAGTGTGGAAGCCATCCTCGAGCAGGTGAAACGAGACGGCGATGGCGCCCTGCTGGAGCTGAGCGAACGCTTCGACGGCTTCCGGCCGGATCCCCTTCGCATTCCCCGCGAGGAGCTGGCCAGCGCCTGGAAGGCCTGCCCCTCCGACCTGCGCAGCGCCCTGGAGCTGGCCCACCGGCGCATCCTCGATTTCCATCAGCGTCAGAAGCCCGGCGACCTGGAAGTGACGGGTGTGCACGGCGAGCGCCTGGGGCGCCGCTGGCGTCCGGTGGCCAGGGCAGGGCTCTATGTGCCCGGCGGACGGGCCTCCTATCCCAGCACCGTGCTGATGAATGCCGTTCCAGCCCGGGTGGCCGGGGTCAAGCGAGTGGTGATGGTGACGCCCCCGGGTCCGCAGGGACGACCCGACCCCACGGTCCTGGCCGCCGCCCACCTGGCCGGGGTCGAGGAGGTCTACCGGGTCGGTGGGGCTCAGGCCATCGCCGCCCTGGCCTACGGCACAGAATCGATCCCCCGGGTGGATGTGATCAGCGGCCCGGGCAACCTCTACGTGACCCTGGCCAAGAAAGCCGTCTACGGCCAGGTGGCCATCGATTCCCTGGCGGGTCCCAGCGAGGTGCTGGTGATTGCCGACCAGAGCGCGGATCCTGATCACGTGGCGGCCGATCTGCTCGCCCAGGCCGAGCACGACCCCCTGGCGGCGGCCATCCTGCTCACCACCAGCGCCGCCCTGGCGGCGGCTGTGCCCAAGGCCCTGGAACAGCAGCTGCGCCACCACCCCCGGGCGGATCTCTGCCGTGCAGCCCTGGAGGACTGGGGGCTGATCGTGCTCTGCCCTTCCCTGGAAGACGCGGCCCGGTTGAGCGACCACTTCGCGCCCGAGCACCTGGAGCTGCTGGTGGAGAGGCCCGAACCCCTGGCCGGGAGGATCGAGAACGCCGGCGCGATCTTCATCGGCGCCTGGAGCCCCGAGGCGGTGGGCGACTACCTGGCCGGTCCGAACCACACCCTCCCCACCTCCGGCACCGCCCGGTTCTCCGGTGCCCTCAGTGTGGAAACGTTCATGCGTCACACCAGCCTGATCGCCTTCAACCGCCAGGCCCTCGAGGCCACCGGTCCAGCGGTGATCACCCTGGCCGAGAGCGAGGGGTTGCACAGCCACGCCGATTCCGTGCGCCGCCGGCTCGACTGAACCCCTCAGGCTGATGGGCTGGCCCGCTCGAGATCCCGCACCCGGGGATCCCCGTCGACGATCTCGCCCACGAGGACCTGGTCGGTGAGACCCACGAACAGCCCGTTCTCCAGCACGCCCGGCAGGTTGTTGATCGCCTGCTCCAGGGCCGCTGGATCGGCGATGCCGCCGGCGAAGCTGAGATCGAGCACCAGGTTCCCCTGGTCGGTGACCACCGGACCTGCCTTCCTCACGGCCATGCGCAGGTCACCGGTGGCGCCCATGGCCTCGAGCTCCGCCTTCACCTGGCGCCAGGCCCCGGGCAGAACTTCGACCGGCAGGAGGAACCCCAGGTTGAGGCGCTCCACCAGTTTGCTGGAATCCACCACCACCACGAAGCGGTCGGCCCTGCGGGCCACCAGCTTTTCCTGCACGTGGCAGGCCCCACCTCCCTTGATCAGCTGGAAGGCGGGGTCGACCTCATCGGCGCCATCGATCGCCAGGTCGATGCGGGACACGGCATTGAGGCTCTGCAGGGGGATGCCCAGCTCAGCGGCGAGCACCTCTCCCTGGAACGAGGTGGTCACCCCGGTGATGCCGGAGAGTTGACCCCGCTGCAGGCGTGCGCCGAGTTCCTGGATCATCAGGGCGGCGGTGGAGCCGGAGCCCAGGCCGAGCACCATGCCGTCCCGGATCTGATCGACGGCGGCCGTGGCGACAGCCAGCTTCATCCGGTCCTGCAGCTCGGCCATGGGGGTGGAACCAGGGGGTGAGACCGTAGCAAGCGGATGCTTCAACTCCTGGACAACCCAGCTGGTGCAGGGCGATTCAGGACGCCCGCGGCAGGGCGGCGGGCCGGATCGAAAGCTGCAGCTCCCGGTTGCCACGCACCACCTTCAGGGGCAGGGCCTCGCCGACACGGGAGGCCTCGACCCGCTGGAGCAGGGCAGCGGGATCGGCCACGGGTTGATCGGCCGCCGCCACCACCAGATCCCCACGCCTGAGCCCGGCGGATTCCGCCGGGCTGCCCTGGAGCACCCGCTGCACCAGGGCGCCGTCACGCTCGGGCAACTGCAGCACCGCCTCAGGATCGCGGTTGTTCTCGCGGGCACGGCGAGCCGTGAGCGGCACCAGCTGCAGGCCGAGATAGGGATGGACCACATCGGCGCCTGTACGCAGCTGATCGGCGACACCCCGGGCCAGATTGATCGGAATGGCGAAGCCGAGGCCGGCGCCGGGACCGGAGCGCACCAGGGTGTTGATGCCGATCACTTCACCGGCCGCATTGATCAGCGGCCCCCCGGAATTGCCGGGGTTGATGGCCGCATCGGTCTGGATCAGATCGAGCCGCTTGTCGGCGAAGCCGAGGCTGTTGATGTTGCGGTGCAGGCTGCTGATGATGCCGAGCGTGACCGTGCGCTCCAGGCCATAGGGGCTTCCGAGGGCGATGGCCCAGTCGCCGACCTCCAGGGCTTCGGAATTGCCCAGGGGAGCTGCCTTGAGGTCGCGGGGGGAATCCTCGAGGCGCACCACCGCCAGATCGGTGACAGGGTCGGCGCCCACCACGGTGCCATCGAGCTGGCGACCATCGGCAAGGGTGATCACCACCTGATCGACCCTCTCGACCACATGGGCATTGGTGAGCACCAGCCCGGCGTCGATCACCACACCGGATCCCTGGCCGCGCTCACGGCTGCTGCCCGCCGGGTCACCGAAGAGATCGCGCAGCAGAGGATCCAGCAGAGCCGGATCGAATGCCTGGCGAGGCACGTCCCGCTCAGTGTCGATGCGCACCACCGACGGGCTGGCCCGGCGGGCCGCCTCGGCAACGAAATTGTGGGTCCGAGCAGCAGCCGGTGGCGAAGCGCTGGCCGGAACGACATCAGTGGACAGTTCAGGGGCGAGGGCCAGGGCCTGGGCCTGGGAGGGCAGCCCCAGGATCAGTCCGATCACCAGCAGCAGAGCCAGCCAGCGGCGATGGCCAGGCCAGAAGCTGCGCGGAGCCAGTATCGAACCGACGACGGAGCGGGCGTGAGCGGGACTGCACATGGAGCCGAGGTTAGGTCGCACAACCGGTAGCCGCTGGCTCCGGCCAGGGCGACCAGCGCAGCAGCCGCTGGCTCCAGCGACCGTCGTCATACAGCTCCAGCAGACGGCCGCCCGGGTCCTCCGGCCGGCCCATCGGGCAGGGCTGAACCGCCCCGAAGCTGCAGAGCGTGGAAGGACAGGCCAGGACGGGAATGCCCTGCCGGTCCTGCCCGCCCAGAAGTCCCTGCCAGTGCTGATGGACATGGCCGCAGAGCAGCAGCCGGGCGGAGGACGTCGCCAGGAGGATCCCGGCCAGCTCGGCGCCATCGCGCAGACGGATGGAATCGAAGCCTGGATCGCCGATCGGCAAGGGCGGGTGATGAACCACCACCAGGGCGGGGGAGCACTCCTGCCGCAGACGCTGCCGCAGCCAGTCCCGTTGGCGGGAGCCGAGCCAGCCGCCCATGTCCCCGCTGCGGTGACTGGAGAGCAGCAGCAGACGCCAGGGGCCCAGCCGCAGTTCAGCGGGCGCCAGCACGGCATGGCGCCCAAGGGCCGCCTGCAGCAGGGCGGGGTGATCGTGATTTCCCGGCAGCAGCGCCAGGGGCAGCCCGGAAGCGGTAAGCAGCTCTCGGAGCTGCACATAGCCTCCCCAGCTCTCGTCCTGACAGAGATCACCGCTGATCAGCAGCAGGTCCGGGGCATCCCCAAGGGCGGCCAGGGCCTGCTCGAGGCCATGGCGCAGCTGAGCCAGAGGGGTGCGTCCCCTGTAGCGGCCCCGCCCCTGACGGAGCAGATGGGGATCACTGAGCTGCAGAACCCTGAGCGGATGAGCGCCTGTGGACACCGCCCCTGAATCCGTCTGACAGATCGGGCCCCGCTCTTGAAGGGCTCGCAACAGAAGAGACCACGGATGGTGGTCTTCACACTAAGTTGCCGCAACAGCGCTGCCAGCCCATGGCCTCGATCCCCCCCGGCACCCGTGTGCGATGTGCCCTCTGCCAGGTGGAGATCCAGGGCATGGTGGGCGGCCAGGACCAGGTGATCTTCAGCCAGGGGGCTCCGGGAACCCGCGCCAAGCTCTGGGCCAGGGTCTGTCAGTACGTCAGGGAACCCCAACGCTGCCTCAACCAGGACCAGGCGCTCAGGGGCGAGGTCGGCGCCGACGACTTCTACGGAGAGGCCCCCAGCCTCGGTCTGTTCGACGCACCGGGTGGGGCAGCTCCCTCGGCCTGAGCCCTCAGGCGCCTGGGTCTGCCGTGCCGGCTTGTACGCTCGAAGTCATGCCCGGCGGGCATCACCCTGACGATCGAGTGCTGCCTCCCAGGCGACCTTGAACTCAGGGGCAGTTTTCTGCAGAGGCCGGTCGGGCGTCCGACCCGCTCTCCAGCCCCGCCGGTGCCCCATCCACTCATCCCCGATCTGGAGCGTCTGGTCACCCCGCTCGCCGAGGCTTCGGGCCTGGCGCTTGAGGGAGTGGAGATCCAGGCCCACCGGCTGCCGCTCACGCTGGTGTTCCAGATCCGCCACGCCGACGGACGGGACGTCAACCTGGACGACTGCGCCGCCTTCAGCGGTGTGCTCGGCGAGGTCGTCGACGCCAGCGAGCTGATGCCCCAGGCCTATGTTCTGGAAGTCAGCAGCCCTGGGATCGGCGAGGAGCTGCTCGACGACCGCGATTTCCACAGTTTTCGCGGGTTCCCCGTGGCGGTGCGCTTCCGCGATGGCCAGGGCCTGGAGACCACCCGCGAAGGCCTGCTGCTGGAGAGGGACGAGCAGCACCTCCAGCTCAATCTGCGCGGCCGCATCAGCCGGATCCCCCGTCCCGATGTGATCTCGGTCCGCCTGGTCACACCCGCCACGGACTGACCGCTTCCGCTCCCTCCCCCCTTCACCCCTTTTTGACCCGATGGCACTCGTTCTCCTCCCCGGTCTGCAGAACCTGATCGAGGACATCAGCGAGGAGAAGAAGCTTCCTACCCAGGTGGTGGAGGCAGCCCTGCGCGAGGCCCTGCTCAAGGGCTACGAGCGCTACCGCCGCACCCTTTACCTGGGCATCAGCGAAGACCCCTTCGAGGAGGATTACTTCAGCAACTTCGACGTGGCCCTCGACCTCGACGAGGAGGGGTACCGGGTGCTGGCCAGCAAGATCATCGTGGAGGAGGTGGAGAGCGAGGACCACCAGATCGCCCTGGCCGAGGTGCAGCAGGTGGCCGAGGACGCCCAGGTCGGAGACACCGTGGTGCTCGATGTCACCCCCGAGAAGGACGACTTCGGCCGCATGGCCGCCGCCACCACCAAGCAGGTGCTCGCCCAGAAACTGCGCGACCAGCAGCGGCGGATGATCCAGGAGGAGTTCGCCGATCTCGAAGACCCGGTGCTCACCGCCCGGGTGATCCGCTTCGAACGCCAGTCGGTGATCATGGCCGTGAGTTCAGGCCTGGGCCGGCCTGAGGTGGAAGCGGAACTGCCGCGGCGGGATCAGCTCCCCAACGACAACTACCGGGCCAACGCCACCTTCAAGGTCTTCCTCAAGGAAGTGAGTGAGGTCCCCCGCCGCGGACCGCAGCTGTTCGTCTCCCGGGCCAATGCCGGTCTGGTGGTGTACCTGTTCGAGAATGAAGTTCCGGAAATCCAGGAAGGTTCGGTGCGGATCGTGGCCGTGGCCCGCGAAGCCAATCCCCCCTCACGGGCTGTCGGCCCGCGCACCAAGGTGGCCGTCGACAGTGTCGAGCGCGAAGTGGATCCCGTTGGGGCCTGCATCGGCGCCCGGGGCTCCCGCATTCAGCAGGTGGTCAACGAGCTGCGCGGCGAGAAGATCGACGTGATCCGCTGGTCTCCCGATCCGGCTCAGTACCTGGCCAACTCCCTCAGCCCCGCCCGCGTCGAGATGGTGCGCCTGGTGGACCCTGAGGGACAGCACGCCCATGTGCTCGTCCCCCCCGACCAGCTCAGCCTGGCGATCGGCCGCGAGGGCCAGAACGTCCGGCTGGCCGCACGTCTCACCGGCTGGAAGATCGACATCAAGAATGCCGCCGACTACGACCAGGTCAGTGAGGACGCCCGGGCGGCGGAGCTGATCGCCCTGCGCGAGGAGGATGAGCGGCAGCAGGCCGAGGCCGAAGCCCGTCTGGCGGTGGAGCAGGCCGCCCGTGCCGAGGAGGATGCCCGCCTGCGGGAGCTGTATCCCCTGCCCGAGGACGAGGAGGGCTACGACAGCTACGCCGAGGATGGGGACGCCGAAGCGGATGACCAGGCGGAGCCGCTGGCAGAGACCGGGGACGTGACCTCGGTTGACGTTGATGCGGAGACTGAGCTCGAGACCGGAGCCACCGCCGAACTGCAGTGAGCGGAGGGGTGGTGCTGCGGCGCTGTGTGTCCTGCCGGGAACGGCAGGATCGCCGCCGGCTCTGGCGGATCATCCGCCAGTTCGGGGATGGGGTGGTGCTCGAGGGGACCGTCACCGGGGCCATGGGCCGATCGGCTTATGTCTGTCCTTCCAGCAGCTGCATCGAGGAGGCCAGGCGCCGCAAACGCCTGCAGCGTTCCCTGCGCTGTCAGGTGTCGGATTCCATTTACAGGGCACTGGAGGAACGGTTGAGCGAGTCACTCGCTGCAGCCTCTGAGGCAAGATGAACAGTGGCCGCACCGCGCGTGGGGCTCGGAGGCACACGGTGCCCCGACCGATTGGAGACCTGAATGACCAGCAGCGGCAAAGTCAGAATTTATGAGCTGTCCCGGGACCTTGGCCTGGAGAACAAGGACGTGCTCGACGCCGCTGAGAAGCTGTCCATTGCGGTCAAGAGCCACAGCAGCTCCATCAGCGACAGGGAGGCCGAGCGCATCCGCAGCCTGATCAGCACCCCGGGCAACGGCGGCGCAGCCCCGGTGGCCCAGCCCGTCCGGCCAACGCCACCGGCGAGCGAGCCGGCCAAGGCCATCCTGTCCGTCAAGAAGGCCGCCCCGGCCGCTCCCGCGTCGCCCGCGACCCCGGCCAGTTCCGTTGCTGCCGCCAAGCCGAAGCCGCCGGCCGTCAAGCCGGCAGGCAGCCCGCAGAAGCCTGCAGCCCCTGCCTCGACCGCACCCCCGGCCGCCAAGCCGCTCATCGTCAAGCCGGCACCCAGGCCGGAGATCGTGGCGCAGGCTCCAGCCGCCCCGACGAAGCCGGCGGCTCCCACCCAGCCGCCGGCGGTGAGGAAGGTGGTGCCCCAGGCCGGACGTCAGACGCCCGCCACCGCCACGCCAGCCCGGCCGTCGGCACCTCTGAAACCCACCCCGGTCTCCGCCGCGCCGGCCGCCAGACCTGCCGGTGCACCGAGCCGCCCGTCCGCACCTCCGGTGAGCAAGCCCGAGCCACCCCAGGTGCGCAAGCCCGAGTCGACAGCGGCGGCCAGCCCCAGCCCGACTCCCCGGCCTGCCACCAGCCCCCGTCCCGTGCCCCGTGGCAGTGCCCCTGCCCCCTCCCGGCCGGCCTCTCC
>NZ_JAYGIA010000084.1:0-25583 GCF_034931165.1 Synechococcus sp. BA-124 BA4
GCTCCGGTGTGAGCGGTTCGCCGCTGGAGCCCGCGTGAGCCGTCGCCGGGCCGGGCTCGCCTGCGAAGGCGCCGATCCTGCGTTTGAAGTCGCGGCAGAGGCCTTCGCCGCCGCTGGCGGCCAGGCCCGCATCCAGCACCTGGCGGCCGATCAGGGGCTGATCGCTCCGGGGGCTGGCGAGCCAGATCAGGCTGGGGACCACACAGGGATCTTCGCTGCTGAAGGGTGGAATGGCGAGCAGCTCCGGTGCACCGCCTGCGCTGGGCTGAAAGGCCAGCACCGTGGTGCTGCTGCCCAGGTCGATCGCCAGGGTGCCGGTCACGGCCATGGATGGGGAGCTGCGGTGAAGGGACCTGTTGCGGCGCAGCTTGGCCGATGGGGCCGGGGTCCAGGCGACAGCTGAACTAAGGTGATGGAAATGGGTTCGCTTCGATGTACACCGGTCCGACTGTTCATCCCAAGGAACTGGCCCAGCGGGCTGAAAGTCTGATCGGTCAGTCGAGCAATCGTTACCTCACGACCGTTCGCATCGCCTTCCGGGCCAAGCAGCGCCGCTTCGATGATTTTGATGGCCTGCTCGAAGACTCGATGGTGAAGCCCGTGCAGCGGGCGATCGTTGAGCTCAGCGACGAGCAGGATCAGCCCGACCTGCTGCCCGGCTGATCCTTGCCCCCCAGTGGGTACAGCGCTGAAGCGGAAGGATGGCGCCTGGTCTGGGATCCGTCCAGGACCCCGTTTCCTGTGCTCATCGGCGGATCCGACTGGGCGGTTGAGCTCACCTCGGAGGAAGCGAGCAGCCTGCGCGCCGGCCTCCTCCGGCTGCTGGACCAGCTCGAGGCCATCTCCGATCAGCTGATGGACGACGAATTGATCAGTCTCGAGCTGGAGAGCGGCGGCTGGTGGCTGGGCCTGGATGGCGACCCGGGCCACTGGCACCTGCGCTGCATTCTGTTCCCTGCTCCAGGACTGAGGGGATGGGAGGGCACCTGGGCCCCGGGTGCTGGCCTTGAGCTGACTCGGGCCCTGGAGCCCTTGCCCCTGTGAGACAGGCTGCGGGATTGCGGAGCGATCAGCACTGCTGATTGCCTGACTCCTCCCCAGTCACGGCTCCGTCACTCCAGTGTTTTGCACAGGTTTTCCACAGGCTCGGGCTCCGGGACCCCGCTGGCGGCAGCTGTCTGGGGAGAACCGGCCTTTGCCGGACTCTCCCCTTGACAGGCCTCCTGTTCGGCTTCAAGGCCATCCCCCGCCGGGACTGCGGCTGGGCCGTGCTCCTGCGCTGCAGTCAGTCTCAGGGTTGGAAGGAACGGCCGCCCGGCTGGGTCAGTGATTTGACGCGGCCCCGGCGTTGTGGAGAAGTGGATGACATCACCAGCTCAACCTGTCCATGGACATCGCCCCGGTCATGACCGCTTCCGTCGTTGGGGTTGCCCAGGCTGCGCAGGCTGAGCCCGAAACCGGTGTGGTGAGTTTCCGGGCCGATGTTCCCGAGGCTCTGCTCAACTCGATGGCTCACTTCATCGATGCCCACCCCAACTGGGATCAGTACCGCCTGATCCAGGCGGCTCTGGCGGGCTTTCTCGTGCAGAACGGGGTTCAGAGCCGGGCCGTCACCCGCTGCTACGTGGCCAACATGTTCCAGCGGACGACAGAGGGGAGATCCGATCAGGTGGCGCCTGCCAGGCCTCCCCGGTCTTCGCTGCCGACGATCTCCCGGTAGCCGGCGGTCAGGCTGGAGAGGACCAGGGGCCAGGCCACCAGCAGGCCTGCAGCGAGGGGCCAGGCGATCAGGAGGGCAAGCCCCAGGGGGAGCAGAACGATCAGGACCAGGCTGAGGCTCAGAGCCAGCAACTCCCAGCCATGGGATGCCGCCAGGATCCGCCCATGGCGGAAGGTGGCCACCGGGGAGAGGCCGCCGGCCACGGTCAGCGGCAGGTGAAAGATCTGCGTCACGAACAGGGCCGCCAGCAACGTGGCGCCGATCAGCAACGGCGCCAGAGCCAGCAGCGGGTGGATCAGGCTCACCAGCCCTGCCGCCAGACCGGCCGTGGCCAGGATCAGCAGGTTCAGCAGCAGCAGCAGCAGTGCCACCGCCAGCAGACGGCCCATGGCCGCGGCCTGCCAGCGGACCAGCTCGGCCAGCCGGGGCGTTCGACCGTCAAGGGCAATCCAGGCACCCCGCAGCAGCCCCACATTCAGCCAGAGAAGGCTGCCCACGCTGAGCAACAATCCCCCCAGCACCAGGCCCATGGACACCACCACGGGATCCTCCCCCACGGCCAGGGCATCACTGGCCCGGTTCTGCACCGTCTGGCCCAGCAGTTGGGCGCCACCGCCCATCAGGGTGAAACCGCTGAACAGCCACGGAGCGCGCCGGTAGGCCCTGCGCCCCTGCCTCAGCCAGCCCCGGACCGCCTGAATCGCGACCAGGGCATCCCGAGCGCCATCCACCAGTCGGGCCCCGCGTCCTCGGGGCTGAGGGGTCATCGGCCGGGATCCAGCAGCTCCAGCAGGCGCAGGGCCGTGGTCTCGGGGACCGGCAGGATCGACAGGCGATTGCCCCGGCGCACCACGGCCAGTTCCTGCTCACTGAAGCTGCTGCGCAACTCTTCCAGGCTGAGAAGCTGGGGATAGGTGCGCCGGTAGGCCAGGCGGACGCAGTCCCAGCGTGGAGCTTCGCGAGTTGACGCTGAATCGAAGTATTTCGAGGTCGGATCGAACTGGCTGGGATCAATCAGCCCTGTTTCAATCACCTCCATCAGGCCGATGATGCCAGGGGGCTTGGTGTTGGAGTGATAGAAAAAAGCCTGATCACCGATCGCCATGCTGCGCATGAAATTGCGCGCCTGGTAGTTGCGGATGCCATCCCAGAGGGTGCTGCCCTCGCGTTCGAGATGGTCGATGCCATACACGTCCGGCTCACTTTTCATCAACCAGTAAGCCATCTCGCCTTGGGGAGCCCTGCTGGGCTGAAGGGTCAGGGAAGCTTGATTGTATCCAGCGGCTCTGTGTCGTTTGGGTTGGCCGGAGCGCGCTCCCTGCCTTAGACAGCAGCAGGAACAACCTGGCGAGATGATTGTGATGGGCCTGTCCTCAGCACCGAAGCCCACCCTCCAGTCGGCGTGGAACCTGTACGTGGCTCACTGGCGCACCTATCTGGCCCTGCAGCTCACTGTGCTGGCGCTGGCGCTGGTCTCAGTGGCGGTCAGTCTGATCATCACCGTGATCGCGGTGGCGGTGACCGCCGGTGTCTCCGCTGATCTGCGCGACAGCGTGACCCAGCTGGTGTCGTCTGTGCTGAACCTGCCTTTCTCGATCCTTTATCAGGTGGTGGCGGGGCTGGTCGGGGTGCTGCTGTCCGCTCTGCCGGCCCTCTGGTTCGCCACCGGGCACCATCCGAACTACCGCGAAGGCCTGGCCCTGCTGCGCGCCAATCCCCGCCGCTACGTGCTCGCTGGGCTGCTGGTCTCCGTCGCCGCCGGACTCGGCATCCTGCTCTGCGTGATTCCAGGCCTGATCGTGATGGCGCTCACCCCCATCTACGTGCGGCGGGTGTTCACCAGCGAGGAACCGCTCTGGCCTGCCTTCCGCACCTGTTTCAACGATCTCTTCTCAAGCCCCCACAGCTGGGGACTGGTGGGCTATGAAGTGCTTTCTGCATTGCTGATCGCCATTTCAGCCCTGTTCTGCCTGCTGCCGTTGCTGGTGACCGTCCCCCTGGCGGCGATCTTCATCCAGCAATATCTGGCAGCCTGGGAGATCGGAGCGCCGCCCCCGCCGACCGAGGAGGCCGTCACCGCCCTGCTGTGAACGGGGCCTGGTTCTGCAAGGGGCGTTCAGAGGGCGGCCACCAGGGCGCGGAAATGCTCTCCACGCGCCTCGAAGTCCTTGTATTGATCAAAGCTGGCGCAGGCCGGTGAGAGCAGAACCGTGGGGCAGCCGAGGCGGCGGGCCAGCTCCCGGGCCAGCGGAACCGCCTCAGCCTGGCCTTCCACCAGGTGCACCGTTCCCGGATAGCCGCTGCCGCTCAGCAGGGCGGCGAAGGCCTCCCTGGCCGCGCCGAACAGCACCACCGCAGCAGCCTGGCGGCCCAGGGCCTCGAGCCACGCCCCGGGGTCTCCCTGTTTGATCTCACCTCCAGCCAGGACCACCATCGGTCCCTCCACGGCCGTGATCCCCACTTCGGAAGCGTCGTAGTTGGTGGCCTTGCTGTCGTTGAACCAGCGCACACCATCCAGCAGGCGGATCTGCTCGAGCCGATGGGGCACTCCTGGAAAGCTGCGAAGGGCGTCTTCGATCTGGGAGGGCTCCAGTCCCAGCCTGAGCGCGGCGGCGGCAGCCAGCACCATGTTCTGACGGTTGTGAGCCCCTGGCAGGGCCAGGGCTGTGGCAGGGAAGAGGGGGCCGGAGGCTGCCGTCACCAGTCCACGGTCAATCCAGAGGAAGGGCTGCAGGCTGGCACCCAGCTGCTGGCGGGGGCCGGCGGTGACCCAGCTGGCCCGGTCCCAGCTGCCGGCATGGGCGCGCAGGTCGGCGTCGTCGGCGTTGAGCAGTTGCTCCCCGCAGTTCTCAAGCAGGCTCCGCTTGATCGCCCGATAGGCCTCCAGAGTCCCGTGCCGCTCGAGATGGTCGGGTGTGAGGGTGGTCCAGAGGCCCAGGCGTGGTGCCAGCTCCGGGGACGACTCGATCTGGTAGCTGCTCAGCTCCACCACCAGCCAGTCGGGCGGCGGGGTTCCGGCCTCGCGGCGCTCGATCAGCAACTCGGCGGCCGAAATCCCGACGTTGCCCACCATCGGCGCGTCGAGACCGGCCTGGCTGAGCAGGTGACTGAGCAGATGGGTGACGGTGGTCTTGCCGTTGGTGCCGGTGATGCCGATCCAGGGGATCCCGCCGCTGGCCTCCCAGGCCACCGACATCTCTCCGCAGACCCGGACGCCCCGGTCCCTCAGGGTCTGCAGCACAGGATGATCCCAGCGGATGCCGGGGCTCACCACCACCCGGTCGGAACCTGCCCGGAGCTGGGCCAAGGACCCGGTCGCCAGGGACTGGCCGAGCTCCACCTCCACGCCCCGGGCCCTCAGCTCCTCGGCCTGCTGCTCCAGCTCGGGATTGCGGCGGCTCTCCAGAACCAGCACCCGCTGGCCGCTGGCCCTGAGCAGACGGGCGGCACCGCTGCCTGAACGTCCCAGACCAATCACCACCGCCAGGGGGTGTGACGTGCTGGGCATCCTGAACTCCTGAGGCAGAGGATTCAGTGGGCGATACTGGAATCGAACCAGTGACTCCTACCGTGTCAAGGTAGTGCTCTACCTCTGAGCTAATCGCCCGGGTTCGGGAACAGAAAGTCCCGTCGGTGAGATCCCGGAATGACGTCCGCTCAGCGGTGCCATCAGGGTCGAAGCAGGCAACCTAGCAGTCGGCCTGCCTCCACTCAGTGGCGTTCCAGTTCCAGGCGCCAGCGCTCACGCTTGGTGGGCTGGATCGAGAGCACCTTCAGCTCCCCGCGGTTCTCGAGCTGGATGCGATCCCCGGATCTGAGCTCGCGGCTGGGGGTGGTCACGGGCTGCCAGTTCACGCGAGCGGCTCCACGGCGGACCAGCTCCGCCATGCGGCTGCGGGAGAGCCCGAACCCTGCCGAGGCCACCGCGTCCAGCCGCAGGGAGGCTTCCACGGTGGCCAGCAGACGTGGTTGGGGCCTGGTGGGAGGTTGCAGCTGATCCAGACCCCTGGCCTCCAGCTCCACCTCCACGCTGCGTACCCGGGCCGTGGTGCCCCCCAGGCGGGCGGCCAGCTGGGGGTCCACGACCACCTGGGCGCCCCGGTCGCCCCGCATCCAGAGATCACCCAGCTCCCCATCGAGGGCGCCGGCCGCCAGCAGGGCGGCGCGGACATCGCCCGGTCCGGCTGGATCGAAGAGGAAGTTGCCGCTGACGTCCAGGCCGGCCAGGGGCGCTGTCGGCGGGGCGGACGCCGTGGCCAGATCGCGGCGAAGCAGCAGCAGCCGGCAGCGTTCGGCCCGGGGTCTGCCGCCCTCAGCCTCCAGATGAAGCTCGCTGAGGCTGCCCAGCCGCTCGAGCGCCTCCTCGCGGGTCACGGCGGAGAGAAACCACGACCAGTGGGGCTGCCAGTCGCGCAGGGCCTGCTCGGCCAGGGCGATCAGGGGCTCGAGCGCGGCTGGATCACGGCTGCCGCGCAGCAGGTCGGCGCCGGGGGGCGTGCAGCTCATCCTTCGCCCAGTCGCACCACCGCCTGGGGACCGGCCTGCTGAATCACCAGCCAGGGAATCTCCTGCCCCGGGCTGCTCTCCACCAGCAGCAGCCAGCTTCCTTCCTCCAGCCGGTTGCGCAGGCTGCGGATGCGGTCGTCGGCCTCGGAGCGGACGCTGGCGGCGGCGGCGTAGCTGCCCATCCAGCCCGAGCCCATGCCCAGGAGTCCGCCGATCACCGGTTCGCCGTAGGTGCCGGCGAAGGCAAAGGTGTGAAGGTCGGTGATGAAGGTGAACATCAGCCCGGCGAAAAAACCGAACGGCATCAGCCAGCGCACCATGCTGCGCTGCCGCCGCTGCCGGGCCAGAGCCGGGTTGAGCAGCTCGACGGAATCGATGCTGCTTTCTCCTTCCCCCAGGATGGTCAGGACCCTGGGGGCGGGCTGGAGTTCAGTGAGCCGATCGCGCAACCGCTGCAGCTTGCGCCGGTCTTTCATCACCACCACCACCGACAGTCCCAAGATCCAGAGCCACAAAGACCCGATTCTCGGCGTTGGCGGGGGATGCCGTGGCCACCGCTCACTACACTTCACCCCCGGCAGCGTCTGGGATTCTCCAGACCCCCTCTCTCTCCGTCCCTGGTCATGACAAAGGTTCTGGTTTCTGATCCCATCGACCAGACGGGAATCGACATCCTCTCCCAGGTGGCGCAGGTGGATGTGCGAACCGGGTTGCCTCCAGAGCAGTTGCAGCAGATCATCGGCGACTACGACGCCCTGATGATCCGCTCCGGCACCCAGGTGACCGCCGCCATCATCGAGGCCGGCACCCGCCTGAGGATCATCGGCCGAGCCGGTGTCGGTGTCGACAATGTCGATGTCGAGGCCGCCACCCAGCGGGGTGTGCTGGTGGTGAACTCCCCTGAGGGCAACACGATCGCGGCCGCGGAACATGCGCTGGCGATGATGCTGGCCCTCTCCCGCCACGTGCCCCAGGCCCACGTCAGCACCATGGCCGGGGGCTGGGACCGCAAGAAGTACGTCGGCAACGAGCTCTACAAGAAGAAGCTCGGCGTGGTGGGGCTGGGCAAGATCGGCTCCCACGTGGCCCGCGTCGCCAAGGCCATGGGCATGGAGGTGCTGGCCTACGACCCCTACATCTCCGCCGAGCGCGCCCAGTTGCTGCAGGTGCGCCTGATGGCGGTCGGCCCCCTGTTCGCCGAAGCGGATTTCATCAGCCTGCACCTGCCCCGCACCCCGGACACCGAGAACCTGGTGAACGCTGAGCTGCTGGCCACGATGAAGCCGACGGCGCGCCTTGTGAACTGCGCCCGGGGAGGCATCGTCGATGAGAAGGCCCTGGCCGAGGCCGTCAGCTCAGGCACCATCGCCGGCGCCGCCCTCGATGTCTACAACAACGAACCCCTGGAGGCGGACTCGCCGTTGCGCCAGGTGGACGACCGCCTGATCCTCACGCCACACCTGGGGGCCTCCACCGAAGAAGCCCAGGAGAACGTGTCGGTCGATGTGGCCGAGCAGATCCGCGACGTGCTGCTGGGGCTCCCCGCCCGCAGTGCCGTGAACATCCCCGGCCTGACCCCGGAGGTGATGGAGCGGCTCAAGCCCCACCTGCAGCTGGCGGAAACGCTCGGACTGCTGCTCAGCCAGCTGGCTGGAGGCTCGATCCAGGACCTGGAGGTGCGTCTCCAGGGTGAATTCGCCAGCCATCCCTCTCAGCCGCTGGTGGTGGCCGCTCTCAAGGGCCTGCTCTCGAGCGCCCTGGGCGATCGCATCAACTACGTCAATGCCGGGATCGAAGCCCGCAGTCGCGGCATCCACGTGCTCGAGGTCAAAGACGACGCCAGCCGCGACTTCGCCGGCGGCTCCCTTCAACTCACCTGCCGAGGCGGCCAGGGCAGTCACAGCGTCACCGGAGCGGTGTTCGCCGACGGCGACCTGCGCATCACCACGATCGACGAGTTCCCGGTCAACGTGATGCCCACCCGGCACATGCTGATCACCCGCCACCGCGACATGCCCGGGATCATTGGCAACATCGGCTCGCTGCTGGGCGAGCACAACGTCAACATCGCCTCGATGCAGGTGGGCCGCCGCATCGTCCGTGGCGACGCGGTGATGGTGCTGAGCCTCGACGATCCGATCCCCCCCAGCCTGCTGATCTCGATCCACGGGATCAACGGGATTCAGGAAGCCCATCCGGTCACGCTCTGAGCCCTGCTGCCATGTCCCCGGCTCCCCGCTGGTGGCGTCTGGAGATGGAGGCTCCTCCCGAGCTGGAGGAATCCCTTCTCTGGAAGCTGCCCTCCCTCGGCATCCGCCGGGTGGCCATCCAGTTCAGCCCCGATCAGCCCGGTTTCCACCAGCTGGTGGCCTGGCTGCCGGAAGCCGACTGGCCGGAACCGGAGCGGCAGAAGCTGGCCCGGGAGCTCGAGTGCCTCACCGAGCCCTTCGCCATCGCCCTGCCTCCCCTGACCTGGGCGCTGCAGGACGAGGAGGACTGGAGCCTCAGCTGGAAGCGCCACTGGCAGCCTGATCCCGTGGGCGAGCGGTTGCTGATTCTGCCCGCCTGGCTGGATCCCCCCCCGGAGCACGCCGGCCGTGAGCTAATCCGGATCGATCCTGGCAGCGCCTTCGGCACCGGCAGCCACCCCACCACGCGCCTCTGCCTCGAGGCGATGGAGCGGCTGGCGCCGATCGATCAGCGGGTGGCCGATCTGGGCTGCGGCAGCGGAATCCTCGGCCTCGGTGCCCTGCGTCTGGGGGCCCGCTTCGTGGCCGCGGCCGACACCGACCCCCTGGCGGTGCGGGCCACGGCCAGCAACGCAGAGCTCAACGGCTGTCCCGTGCGGCCCGGCGGACCGCTGCAGGTGGTGGAGGGATCGGCCCTGGAGCTGGCGGTCCTGCTGGGGGAGGACGGACCGGCCGATCTGCTGCTCTGCAACATCCTGGCGCCGGTGATCGCCGAGCTGGCCGGCCAGTTCCGCACCCTGCTGGCACCAGCCGGCGTTGGCCTGCTCAGCGGCCTGCTGGTGGACCAGGCCGAAGAGCTCTGCCGGCTGCTGGCTCTGGAGGGCTGGAGCGCCGAGCTGGTGGCCTCCCAGGGCGTCTGGGGACTGCTTCAGATCCAGTGGTGCCGGGCTGCGATCCCCGGAGATGTCGCATAAATCACGCTTATGCGTGCTCAGCCTTTGATTGGGCTTCTGGGGCTGCGCCTCCAGGATCGCCGTCAACGCCCCTGTCCGATGTAGGACGGTGCGGTCCTACAGGCCCTGAACACTCAGGAGTCTGTGAGCCCCAATCCTTTCCATGGCTTCCTACAAGGTCACCCTCATCAACGAGAGCGAGGGACTCAACAAGACCATCGAGGTTCCCGACGATCAGTACATCCTCGATGCCGCTGAGGAGCAGGGCATCGATCTGCCTTACTCCTGCCGCGCCGGTGCCTGCTCCACCTGCGCCGGCAAGCTCACCACCGGCACTGTCGACCAGTCGGATCAGAGCTTCCTCGACGACGACCAGATCGAAGCCGGCTTCGTGCTGACCTGCGTGGCTTACCCCACCTCCGACTGCACCATCAAGACCCACGCCGAAGAAGAGCTTTATTGAGCCTCAGGCCAGGTTTGGCTTGAATCCAGATCCCACTTCTGCCACCCTTCGGGGTGGCTTTTTCATGCCCGCGTTGGTGGATACCCTGATGGAGCCCGGCAGTGAGCACTGCAGCCCTGGAGGCCAGTACAGCTTCCGGGTGCTGGGTCCCTGCTGTCGGCTCTTCGACCGCGATGAGCTGCCCTGGCCCTGCTGCCGTCTGGCCTGGCGCAGCAAGGAGCCCAGCTGGCGCCGCATCGGCCGGCGCTTCGTGGCCGATCTGGCCTCCAGGCGCTGTCCCTCCTATGCCGTGGAACTGCTCCAGCCTGGCTCCAGGCCCACCTGCACCGTGCTCACCCTGTTCCCCCAGCGCCTGTCCCCGGCCCTGCAGGAGTGGTGGTACAGCAAGCAGCCTGGAACCATGGAGGCCACCAATGTGAGCCCGCCCCAGCCTCCCGCTGCGGTGGCCTGAGCCTGGCCTTGGCGTGGCGTGGGCCTCGTGAGGCCAAAAAAAAACCGTGGTCCAGAGGACCACGGCATCAGCCGCTGGATTCAGTCAGCTGGATCAGAAGTAGACCTTGCCGCCGCCCCACTGGGTGCCGCTCACTTTCGGGGCCACCAGGATGTAGCCGGCGATCACGCGCAGGTCGTCATCGTCGAGGTCGCGCATCTTCACGAACACATCGCTGCTGCGCATGCTGGGATGCACGTCGGCAATGCTGTATTCCCCGTCGTAGGAGGTGGGGTCCTTGATGAAGTCCACCAGGGCCTCGACCGAGTCGCGGGAGGGGGTGGCCAGGGAGAGGGTCTCAGGGTCGAGGCCGACGTTGTAGTTGGTCTTGGTGACGCCGCCTGCATGGCAGGTGCCGCAGCTGTCGTTGAACAGCTTGCGGCCGGTCTTGATCTCCGCTTCGCTGAAGGTGACCAGGTTGCCGTCGGGGTCACCCGGCACCGTGAGGGTGGCGGTGTCCCATTGGGCGGCCTGGGCAGCAGTCACGCAGAAGCCAAGACTGAGCAGAACCGCCAGGGGCAGAACCAGCAGGGTCCGGGCAACCGCCCGAAGGGCAGTGAGAACGATAGAGGCCATGAAGGGAGCCGGCGAAAAGGCGGTAGGCACCGCACCTGAGACCTTGTATCACGGGGGAAGGGCCCGCCGGCCGGGAATCAAGAACTGTTGCAGCGATCACCGTTGCCAGTCGGCTCCTCAGGCGGCCTTGGCCGCTCCGCCGGCACTCACCTCGAGGCTGAGAAAGTCCTTGGCCACGAGGGTGTTCGGGAAGATCGCACGGGCCTCGTTCACCAGGTCGTCGGGGGTGAGGGTGTTGCCGGCCACGTAGCGCGGGCTGAGGTGGGTGAGCACAAGCTGCTTCACCCCGGCGAGAGCCGCCGTCTGCGCCGCCATGGTGCTGGTGGAGTGCTGGCGTTGGAAGGCCATCTCCGCCTCGCCATGGGCAAAGGTGGATTCGTGGATGAGCAGATCGGCTCCGCGGGCCAGTTCCACCGCCGCTTCACTGAACACCGTGTCGGTGCAGTACACCATGCTCACGCCTGGGCGGTCGGGACCGCAGAGGGTCTCGCCCCGGATGATGCGTCCGTCGTCGAGGCACACCTCGCGACCGGCCTTGAGCTCGGCATAGACCGGCCCCGGCGGGATGCCGAGCTCGCGGGCCTTCTCGATGTCGAAGCGGCCGGCCCGGGGTTTCTGCTCCACCCGATAGGCGTAGGCCGGGATGCGGTGGGTGAGCGGGGTGCAGCGCACCACCAGGTCGCCGTCGTCGAGCAGCACCGTCCCGGCGTGGGCGGCCCTGTGCACCCGGTGGGTGCGCAGGGGATAGCCGATCCGGGTCGAGGAGGTGCGCAGCACGCCCTCGAGGTAGTCGCGCAGGGGATCGGGGCCATAGAGATCGACGCCGCTGCAGGCTCCGGCCAGCCCGAGGCTGGCCAGCAGTCCCGGCAAGCCGAAGACGTGGTCGCCGTGCATGTGGGTGATGAAGATGCGCCGCAGCTGCGACACCCTCAGTTCACTGCGCAGGAACTGGTGCTGGGTTCCCTCGCCGCAGTCGAACAGCCAGAGCTCGGCCCTCTGGGGCAGGCGCAGAGCCACCGCTGAGACATTGCGGGAACGGGTGGGTACACCCGAACTGGTGCCCAGGAAGGTGACTTGCACTCCGGATGACCCTTTGGCGCATGCTGCCACGTCAGGCTCTGTCCAGGTCGGCTCTGGCGTCGCCGGGATGTGCTGGTCACAATGGCGCGCACGTTTCATGGCTGCTGCCGTTGATGGCTGTTCCCAAGACCGGTCGGATCCGCACCCTGTTCCTCGCTGTGGCCCTGCTGCCGCAGGCGCTGCTGACGGGGCCAGGCGGACTGGCAGGAGCCCAGGCTGCGGTCGGGGATGGAGCCGAGGACGTGGCGGTCCTTGATGAGCTCGAGCCCCTGACGGCCAGCCGGGCCACCAATCCTCAGATGCGGGTGCTGCTGCTGGACCTGCCGTCGATCCGGGTGGCGGGCAGCAGCGGGCTGCGTCTGCGCGACGCCAGGGGCGGGGAGCTGCTGCGGATGCCTGCCGGCGCCACCCTCGCTCTGCGCCAGGCGGGTGGCCGCATCCAGGCCCAGCCCTCGGCCGTGACCAAGGGCTCTCCCGGTGTCCTCAGTCTGGGTGAGCTCTGGCTGGAGCCTCTGCCCGATTCGGGCGGTCTCGCCAGCCTTCAGGTGGAGAACCGCCGCTACAGGGGCCGGCTGCAGGTGAGGGTTGAGGCCTCGAAGCTGAGGGCCATCAACGTCATCGCACTGGAAACCTATCTGCCCAGTGTCGTGGGCAGCGAGATGCCCGCCAGCTGGCCCCTGGAGGCTCTGCGGGCCCAGGCTGTGGCTGCGCGCACCTATGCCCTGCGCCACCGCAAACCCTCGGCCCCCTTCGATCTGCACGCCACCGTCACCAGTCAGGCCTACAAGGGACTGGAGTCGGAGACCGCCTCCACCCGTGAGGCGGTGCGCAGCACCCAGGGCCTGGTGCTGATGCATGGCAACAGCCTGATCAATGCCGTCTTCCACAGCAGCAGTGGCGGCAGCACGGAGAACAGCGGTGATCTCTGGTCGCGTCAGCTGCCCTACCTGGTGAGCGTGCCCGACTACGACGACACCAGCCCCGTGGCCCGCTGGGAGAAAACCCTCTCCCCCCAGCTGCTGGCGGGAGCCTTCGAGGAGATCGGCGGCGCCAGCCGCATCGACGTTCTCTCCACCACGGGCAGCGGCCGGGTGCGCCAGGCGCGGGTGATCGGACCCTCCGGCGCCCTGGTGCTCACAGGTGCCCAGCTGCGCAGCCGCCTGGGATTGCGCAGCACTCTGGTGCGCTTCAAGGCAGCCCCCTTCACCTTCACCGCCCCGCCCCTCGCCGAGGGCACACCGTTGCCAGCTGACATGGGTCCGCTGCTGGCACCGCCCCCGCCCCGGCCCCTGGCTCCGCCGTCGCCGGTGATCATCGCCGTGGGCCGCGGCTTCGGCCACGGAGTCGGCATGAGCCAGTGGGGGGCCTATGCGCTCGCCCAGCAGGGCCGCCGATTCGACCAGATCCTCCAGCACTACTACCGCGGTGTGGAGGTGCAACCGCTCCGGGCCGGATCCGGCCCCCTGGCGTCGGGAGCCGTCGCTGGGCGAGGCTCCTGAGCACCGGTCCTGCGGCTGCAGCGGCGGAGCGGCTGACCACCTCGCCTGCCTTCGGTGCCAACGCCTGCTTCACCCGCCTGGTTGGCTGACCGTTTCGAATGCTTCGAGCAGCCGTCTGACCTTGCCGGTCGCGTCGCTGAACTGCTGCATCTGGAACTCAGCGGCTCCATGGAGCGTCCCCTGGGCCTCGCCACCGGACGCACCATGGAGCCGGTCTACGCAGCGCTGGTGGCGAGGCTGCTGGCGCTTCGACCCGATCAGCTCCAGGCCGTGCGTCAGCGCTGGCGGAGCTTCAACCTCGATGAATATGTGGGACTCGGGCCGGCGGATTGCGGCTCCTTCGCGGCGGAGATGACCCGCCGGCTGAGCGGGCCTCTCGGCCTGGATCCTGCCCGGGTGCAGCTCCCCGACGGTCTGGCGGCGGATCCCGCCGCCGAGGCCCTCCGCTACGCCGAAGCCGTTCAGGCAGCCGGAGGCATCGGACTGCAGCTGCTGGGGCTGGGCAGCAACGGCCACGTGGGCTTCAACGAGCCCCCCTGTGCGCCCGACGCTCCAAGCCGCAGCCTCCACCTCAGCGCCGCCACCCGCCGCCAGAACGAGGCGGCCTTCGGGGGAGATCCGGACCGGGTGCCAGCCGGGGCGATCACCCTTGGCCTGGACCTGATTCTGGGGGCCGAGCGCATCCTGCTGGTGGTGAGCGGTCCGGCCAAGGCGGGCATTCTGGCGCGGCTGCTGAGGGAGCCTCCGGGGCCGTCGCTGCCGGCCAGCTGGCTGCAGGGCCATCCAGGCCTGCGTCTGATCGTCGATCGCTCCGCCCTGGAGGGCTGAGGGGCTCAGCCCATCACGGCATCAAGCAGGTCGGCGTCGGCCTCCAGGTTGGAGGTGAGGCTGCGCACGTCATCGAGATCCTCGAGGGCGTCGAGCATGCGCAGGCAGCGGCGCAGCTGGTCCTCGCACTCCAGACGGCAGGACGTGGAGGACACCCAGCGCGACTCCCAGTCGCGCACAGCCCAGCCCAGTTGTCGCAGGTGGTGCTGCAGGGGCTCCAGATCGGTGAAGCCGCAGAACACCTCGGCGTTCTCCCCCTCCAGGCTGTAGCCCAGCACCGGCGGACCCCCCTGGTCCTCCAGCCTCAGCAGGCTCTCGAGCAGGTCCTCTTCGCTGGGCACCGGCGGCTCCAGCCGCACGACCCCCTGCTGCTCGAAGAGGTACCCCACGCAGCCGCTCTCCCCCAGGTTTCCCCCCTGTTTGCTGAAGGCCAGGCGCAGGTCGGCGGCGGTTCGGTTGCGGTTGTCGGTGAAGCACTCCACCAGCACCGCGACCCCGCCTGGGCCGTAGCCCTCGTAGCGGACGGCCTCGAACTGGTCGGCCTCGCCGCCCCCCTGGCCTGAACCCTTGGCGATGGCCCGCTCGATGTTGGCGCTGGGCATGCCGGCAGCCTTGGCCTTGTCGATGGCAGTGCGCAGCTGGAAGTTCCCGGCGGGATCGGCCCCATGGCGGGCCGCCACCGTGATCTCGCGCCCCAGACGGGTGAAGACAACCCCGCGCCGCGCGTCGACCACCGCCTTCTGGCGTTTGATCTGGGCCCACTTGCTGTGGCCGGCCATGACGGATCGATCGATGAAGGGTGGGGACGTGGCGGGGCGCCACGTTGCGGCAGGTGGATCCCAGAGGGGATCAGCCCATGGCCTCCAGCACCAGCCGGGGCTGGAGCCAGCCGTCGGGCATGGCCCTGGCCATCCCTGCCAGGTTGCCATCCGGATCGAGCACCACCACCACCTGGTGCTCGCTCAGGTGGGAGGGGCCGGCCAGGCGCCGGCCGCAGCGCCAGCTCACCAGATCACCGGGCTCCAGGGTGAAGGCGGGGTAGTGGGCCAGGGCAAGGAGGGGAGCCAGGGGCGGCGGCGGCGGCTCCGCCTCAAGCTCCTCGAGGTTCACGGCTGCGCTGAGGGTGAAGCCCAGGGCTTCGGTGCGACGCAGCTCGGCGAGGGCTCCGCCGCAGCCGAGGGCCTCACCAAGATCCCGCGCCAGGGAGCGGATGTAGGTGCCGGCGCTGCAGCGCACCTCCAGCTCCAGCCGCCCGGAGCTGGGCTCCCAGCCCAGCAGGTCCAGCCGCTCGACCATGACGGCTCGCTCCTGCAGGTCCGAGTGTTCTCCGCGGCGGGCTCTGGTGTACGCCCGCTCCCCCTGCACGTGCACCGCAGACACCTGGGGCGGTCGCTGCAGGATCGGGCCGCGGAAGGGGGCCAGGGCCGCCTCCAGCTCCTGCCGGCTGAGTGGCGGCAGGAGCTGGCGCCTGAGGACAGTGCCGCTGAGGTCGTCACTGTCGGTGGTCAGGCCCAGCTGAATCACCCCCTGGTAGGCCTTGGCCCCATCGAGGTAAGGCAGCAGTCGGGTGGCCGACCCCAGTGCCAGGAGCAGGACGCCGGTCACGGCCGGATCCAGGGTGCCGCCATGGCCGACACGTTTGAGGCCATAGCGGCGTCGCACCCGTGTCACACAGCCATGGGAGGTGATGCCTGCCGGTTTGTCGAGAATGAGGAAACCGCATGGCGTCCTTGCCTGCTGGGTCGCTCTGAGCTGGCTGCCGGACGAGGTCATGGCAGGCACTGTTGCATCCGGGCTCCCGGCCTGCAGGCTGGAGGGCGCGCCCGTTCCCCCTTTCGCCCGTGACCCTGCAGCAGCGCCGTGACCTGGCTTTTCTTGTGCTGGCGGGCCTCTTCCTGGGCACGATGGGGATGCTCAACATCCTCGGCCTCACCCGCTTTCTGACCCTGGGCTCGATCGGCGGCTGGCCGATCGTGGTGGCGGTGGGGGCCCTTCCCTACCCGGTCACGTTCCTCTGCACCGACCTGATCAGTGAGATCTGGGGGGAGCGTCAGGCCAGCCAGCTGGTGTGGGTGGGGCTGCTGCTCAACGGCTGGATCGTTCTCATCCTCTGGCTGGGAGGAGTCCTGCCGGGGCTGGATGGTCATGGGGGCAGTGCCGGTCTGCCGCTGGCGGCTGCGGGGGAGCGCCTGCCGCTCTTCTATGAGATGCGAACCCTGGCGTTCGGAGCCGTGGGGGCTTCGATGGTGGCCTATCTGGCCGCCCAGTTCACCGATGTGCGGCTGTTTCATTTCTGGAAGCGCCTCACCGCAGGCCGGGCCCTGTGGTTGCGCAACAACGGGTCCACCCTGATCAGCCAGCTGGTGGACACCACGGCGGTGGTGCTGATCAGCCACTACGCCGCCCACGTGCTGCCCCTGCGGGCCGAGGAGGCGATCCTGCCCCAGCTGGGGAGTTTCATCGCCAGCGGCTACCTGTTCAAGCTGGTGGCGGCCCTGCTCGACACCCTGCCGTTCTATCTGCTGGTGGCCTGGCTGCGCCGATGGCTGGAGGTGCCAGGCGCCGGTGCGGAGCTGGAGGATCCGGGCTCCCCGTAGCCTGGCTTCAGTTCCAGCGATCAGACGATTTGCCAGAAGGTGGATGCCCCATGACCTGCCCCACGGCGACCCTGGAGGGAGGGAAAGCAGCGGCCCGTGAAGGCCTTGATCTGGAGGATTTTCTCGGCGATGGCTTTGGCTTGCGTCAGCAGCTGGCGTCCTATCTGGGCCTCACTGCTGAACAGCTTGAGGAGCGCCTGCCGCACAGCTGCGCCGACCTCGCCTCTCTCCATCCCGGTGCGGTGGGCTTCGATCCGCAGCGGGTGGAGGCGTTCTATGAGCAGACCGTGGGCACCGGACACCTGCTCGAGTTGGCAGCCTGGCATCTGGGCAGTGCGGACTACATCGGCGACACCTTGCGTCTGCAGGCTCGCTTCGCCCGCGGAGCGGTGCTCGATTTCGGTGGTGGGATCGGCACCCATGCCCTGGCGGCCGCGGCACTGGCCGAGGTGGAGCAGGTCTGGTTCGTGGACATCAACCCCCACAACCGCGCGTTTGTGGCGGAGCGGGCCGCACACTTCGGGCTCAGTGATCGTCTGAAGGTCAGCCGCGATCTTGACGATCCGGATCTGCCTCAGCACTTCGACACCGTGGTCTGCCTGGATGTGCTGGAACATCTGAGTGATCCAGCCGGCCAGCTCGAGCGCTTCGCCTCGCGCATGAGCGAAGGGGCCAACGCCCTGCTCAACTGGTACTTCTTCAAAGGCTTCGACGGGGAATACCCGTTCCACTTCGATGATCCTGCGCTGGTGGAGCAGTTCTTCCGCTCGCTGCAGAGCCGGTTTCTGGAGGTTTTCCACCCCTACCTGATCACCACCCGGGCCTATCGGCTGATGGGATGAGCGGGGAGGGGGGAAGACCCCCCGGCAGCTCGGAACCTTCAGACGGCTTCGGACACGTGGATGCGCTTGCGAGCGCGTAGACCGCGTTTGATCGACTCGAAGCTCACCACACCCGGCACAAGCGCGAACAGAGTGTCGTCGGAGCCGCGACCGACGTTGACGCCAGGCATCACCGAGGTCCCGCGCTGGCGCACGAGAATGGAGCCGGCGGTGACGGTTTCACCGCCGTAACGCTTGACGCCGAGACGTTTGGAGTTGGAGTCGCGTCCGTTGCGTGTGGAGCCTGTGCCTTTCTTGTGGGCCATGGGGTGGGGGGAGGTGGTGGATGGATTCGGAGATGGACTGAAGCGCCGCCGCTCAGGCGATCGCCTTGCCGTTGACGCTGATCGACTCGACCATCACCCGGGTGAGTTCCTGACGGTGACCGTTCTTGCGGCGGGTTTTCTTCTTCGGGCGCATCTTGTACACCAGGATCTTCGGGCCACGGCGATGGGCCATCACCTTGAGTTCGATGGTGGCTCCGCTCACGTAGGGGTGGCCCAGGTTCGTGCCCTGGCCGTCGCGCACCAACAGCACGTTCTCCAGGGTCACCGTCTCGTCCACCTCAGCGGCGATGCGGTCCAGGTCGTAGTACCGGTTCGGCTGGAACCAGAACTGCTGGCCGGAAGCCTCGGCGATGGCATACAGGTCGGCTCCGGCGGCAACGGGAGCGGAGCTCTCCGTTGCGGTGGCTGGACTCTCGGGAGCGGGGCTCTCGGTGGCTTGACTCATGGGCTCAGGGGGCGTGGACAGGCCAGTGGGTGTGGAGGCCGGCCTTCGCCGCCATCCGCTCGCCACTGTTCAGGCCTCTCGCACAACCGAACAATCGACAAGCAAACATCTTCTCTCTTTGCCTGCCGACTCGTCAACACTAAGGTCGGACCACCGCTGCCGCTGCTTCTCTCCCCATGACCCAGCCGGCGCTCACCGTGGCCTCGCTGATCCGCGATGAGCAGTTGCGCCAGGCCTGCAGCGCCTGGTTGCCCCAGGGGCGCTACGAATTGATCGAGCTGGGTCTGCATCAGGATCCCGCCGCTGAGCTGGAGCGCTGCTGGGAACAGTTCGATGCCGTACTCCTGGAGCCCGGGGTGCTCTCGATCGAGGCCTTCCAGCGCCTGCGGGCCCAGGGCCGGATCCTGCCGGCGGTGGTGCTGGGGCAGCTCAGCGGGCCGATGGAGTACTTCCAGGACGAAGTGCATCTCCCTCCTGATCAGATGGAGCAGCTCAGCTACAGCCTTGATGCGGCCATTTCGCGCTGCCTGCGTCGCAGAAGTTCAGGCGGATCGGGGGGTGACCACGAGGCCAGCGATCCCGATGTCGGGGAAGGTGCCCAATCCAACTGGAGGTTGCCCCATCGCCTGCGCGAGAGGCTTGGCTACCTTGGTGTTTTCTACAAGCGTGATTCCTCCCGCTTTCTGCGCAATCTCTCCGCGGCTGAGCGAAAGGTGCTGCTGGGCTCCCTTCGGCGAACCTACCGAGACCTGCTCGTCAGCTACTTTCGAGATCCTGCAACTGCCAATCAGGCCCTGGAGAGCTTTGTGAATACGGCCTTTTTCAGTGACCTTCCGATCACTAAAACAGTAGAAATTCACGTGGATATGATCGACGAATTCTGGAAAAAACTTCAACTAGAAGGCCATGAACAGGATTTTCTGAAGGACTATCGTCTGGCTTTGCTTGATGTCATGGCCCATCTCTGTGAGATGTATCGTCGCTCACTCCCCCCGGAAACGATCGACAAGGCTGGCGGAGGAATGACCGCCAAGGTTGTCACCTCATCTCCGCTGAAATCATGAGTCCCAAGAAAGCCTACATTCTTAAGCTCTACGTGGCTGGGAACACTCCCAATTCGATGCGGGCTCTCCAGACCCTGCGTCAGATTCTTGAACAGGAGTTCAAGGGCGTGTATGCCCTCAAGGTGATTGATGTACTCAAGAATCCGCAACTGGCAGAAGAAGACAAGATCCTGGCGACCCCCACTCTGGCCAAGATCCTGCCGCCACCGGTGCGTCGCATCATCGGCGATCTCTCCGACCGTGAGCGGGTGTTGATCGGTCTTGACCTGCTCTATGACGAGCTCACCGACCGCCAGATCGCCGACGAGATGATGGACGAGCCTGATGAAATCTGAATTCTTTAGATCACCCCTGCCTTTTTTGTCCTGGTCCAGCCTGGGACCTAGATTCTGGGCCTAAGTTCAAGGCCTCATGCAGGATCTCAGTGCCACCAGCCAGCCCAGCATGAAGCTGCAGAAGCTGCCCACAGGTGTGGAAGGCCTTGATGACATCTGTCAGGGGGGCTTGCCGATCGGGCGTTCCACCCTGATCAGCGGCACATCGGGAACGGGGAAAACGGTATTTTCGCTTCATTTTCTCCACAATGGCATTCGTCACTTCGACGAGCCCGGGATCTTCGTGACCTTTGAGGAATCACCCCTCGATATCATCCGTAATGCTGCCAGCTTCGGCTGGAACCTGCAGGAACTGGTGGCCCAGGGTAAGCTCTTCATTCTGGATGCCTCTCCCGATCCAGATGGTCAGGATGTGGCCGGTAATTTCGATCTCTCCGGATTGATCGAGAGGATTAACTATGCCATCCGTAAGTATAAGGCAAAGCGCGTTGCGATCGACTCAATCACCGCCGTCTTTCAGCAGTATGACGCCGTCTCGGTCGTGCGACGTGAGATTTTCCGATTGATCGCTAGGTTGAAGGAAATCGGTGTCACCACTGTGATGACCACTGAGCGGATCGACGAATATGGGCCAATCGCTCGTTATGGCGTTGAAGAGTTTGTTTCCGATAATGTGATTATTCTGCGTAATGTACTTGAAGGCGAGCGCCGACGGCGCACGGTCGAGATTCTCAAGCTGCGCGGTACCACCCATATGAAGGGTGAATTTCCGTTCACCATGGGAGCCCACGGAGTTGCCATCTTCCCGCTCGGGGCGATGCAGCTCACCCAGAGGTCCTCAAATGTGCGCATCAGTTCGGGAGTACCGCGGCTCGATGAGATGTGCGGCGGTGGCTTCTTCAAGGATTCCATCATCCTCGCCACCGGTGCAACCGGCACGGGTAAAACCTTGCTGGTCAGCAAGTTCGTTGAAGATGCTTGCAACAACAAGGAACGTGCCATCCTCTTTGCCTATGAAGAGTCGCGGGCCCAGTTGCTGCGCAATGCCACCAGCTGGGGTATTGATTTCGAGCAGATGGAGCAGGATGGGCTGCTCAAGATCATCTGCGCCTACCCGGAATCCACCGGTCTGGAGGATCACCTGCAGATCATCAAAACGGAGATCGGCCAGTTCAAGCCGGCACGGATGGCCATCGATTCTCTGTCGGCACTGTCCAGGGGCGTCAGCCACAATGCTTTCCGCCAGTTCGTGATCGGAGTTACCGGCTATGCCAAGCAGGAAGAGATTGCCGGTTTCTTTACCAATACATCGGAGGAATTCATGGGCAGTCACTCCATTACCGACTCCCACATCTCTACGATCACCGACACCATTCTCCTACTTCAGTATGTGGAAATCCGTGGCGAAATGGCGCGTGCCATCAACGTGTTCAAGATGCGGGGTTCCTGGCATGACAAAGGCATCCGTGAATTCGTGATCACCGGTAATGGCCCTGAAATCAGGGATTCCTTCTCCAGTTTCGAGCGCATCATCAGTGGTGTTCCCCATCGGGTCACCACCGATGAGCGCACCGAGCTCTCACGCATCGCTCGCAGCTTCGAAGGTGAGGAGTCGTTCTAGACCCCTGCCAGATTCGGCTCCGCCAGACGGGCCTGCTGGGAGCGGCGTTCTCCTTCCACCATCAATTCATCGCTGTCGGCCTGCTCGAGGGGCAGGTCGAACCAGAACGTGGTTCCTACCCCAGGCTCGCTCGCCATCTGGATCGCGGTGCCGTGCTTCTCAAGGATGCCACGCACGATCGAGAGACCAAGCCCCGTGCCCACTTCGGTGTGAACGGCGTTCTCCACCCGGTAGAAGCGCTCGAAGATGCGCAGCTGGTCTTCCCGCGAAATGCCTGTGCCCGAGTCGGCGATCTCCACCCGCAGCCTTGGCAGGGGTGAGCTGAGCTCACAGCTCGGGGCGTCCAGCGCCGGCAGGTTGGCGGGATCGAGATGGCAGGAATCGGGCCACGGGTAGGCCCGCAGCATCACGCGGCCCCCGGCTGGGGTGAACTTGAGCCCGTTGCCCACGAGGTTGTCGAACACCTGCAGCAGCAGATCCCAGTTGCCCCGCACTCCGGGTAGGTGAGCATCCACCTCCAGCTCCAGCTGCACCCCCTTCTCCTCGGCGTTGAGGCGGTAGTTGCGCAGGGTCTGCTCCATGGCCGGGCGCACTTCCATCGGCTCAAGCGTCCAGGTGCGGTCGGATTCGAGCCGCGAGAGATCGAGCACGTCGTTCACCAGCCGGGTGAGGCGGTCGGTCTCGGCGTTGGCGATCGCCAGAAATTCCTGGGTTTCTTCCTCGCTGAGCTGATCGCGCAGATCGTGCAACGTCTCCACGTAGCTCTTGATGTTGAACAGCGGGGTGCGCAGCTCATGGGACACGTTGCTGATGAAGCGGCTCTGGGCGGCGTTGAGCTCCACCTCCCGCGTCAGGTCCTGCACCGTCATGGCGATGCCCTTCAGGCTCTCCCCGGCGGCGTCCTTGACCGTCTGCAGAACGATGCGCAGGGTGCGCGGCGGTTCGCCGAAACTGCAGCGCACATCGGCACTGTCCTTGTCCCCGCTCACGAGGGAGTCAAGCGGCCCATGCAGCTCCATCGCCAGCACGTCGGGCAGTTCACTGCCCAGCTCGTTGCCTTCGAGATTGCGGCCTTCCCAGCGGAACAGACGTCTGGCGGTGGGATTGACCAGCACGATCCGTCCTTCACCATCGAGCAGAGCCGCGCCATCGGCCATGGTGGCGATCAGGCTCTGCTGCTTCACCTGGGCGGCGGTGAGCTCCTCGATGTTGGCGGCGTCGTAGGCCTCCAGCTGGGAGGCCATGTCGTTGAAGCCATTCAGCAGTTCCCCCAGCTCTCCGCCCACGGGGAGGGCGATGCGGGCCTCGAAATCGCCACCTGCGATGGCGCGTACACCCCGCAGCAATTCCTTCACCGGGCGGGTGATCGTGAGGGCATTGAAGACTGCCCCCAGGATCACCAGCACCCAGATCGAGATGAACACCGCCACGGTCACCTCACGGGTGAGGGCCGCGCTGGCGAGCACCGCTTCGTTGGGGTTGATGCCGAGGGCGAGCACCCCGAGATAGCGCCCCTCGCTCACCATCGGCACGAACACATCGGTCACCTGACCATCGGGGCTGAGGTGTTGCCGGATCAGGGGGTTCTGGGGACGGCGCTGCAGTTCGGCCGGCAGTTCGAGTTTGCGGCTGAGCAGCAGTTCGCTGCCGCCGTTGGTCGCGCTGATGGGGATGCCGAGGTAGATCACCCCTTCGGGATCGGCGAAGAAGATGTAGCGCAGGCTGCGGCTTGAGCGCCAGAAGCGCTCCGCCACAGCCGCCAGCTCCCGGTCGTTCCCCTCCGCCACCAGAGGCGTCACATTCGCCGAGAGCAGCAGGCCCAGGTCCCGGGCGAATCGGGTGTCACTCATGCGCGCATCCCTCTGGATGCCATTGAGCGCAAAGAAGGTGATGCCGGTCATCATCAGGCTCACCACCAGGGTGGCCACCGCCAGGAGCTTGGTCTGGAGGCTGAACTCCGCCCACCAGAGGGTGAGTTGCTCCCACCAGCCCAGGGGCAACGGCGCAGCGCCGGCGTGATCGGGGTTGGTGGTCGGGGACGGCGAGGCGTCGTTCACGCCTGGAAGCGAAGCTGTCCTGGCACCCTAGGGTGACGGACCTGGTGACCGATGTCTCGGCGAAAGGTCATGCCTTCGTAATACACCTGATCAAGGCCGGCGTAGGCGCTGGCGAACGCCGCATCGAAATCCTCCTCCTGGGCAACCACCGCCAGCACCCGTCCCCCGGCGGTCACGCAGGCGCCCGACTCCTCCAGGCGGCTGCCGGCATGGAAGAGCTGCCGCCGCGGCGTGGTCAGCGGCTGGGCGTGGATCACATCCCCCCGGCGCACTTCACCGGGGTAGCCCGCGGCGGCGGCCACCACACAGGCACTGCAGCCCCCGGCAATGGTCAGGGGTGGCGCCTGCTCCAGGGCCCCCCGGGCGCAGGCCAGCAGCACTGCCGCCAGTTCACCGCCCAGCAGGGGCATCAGGGTCTGGCATTCCGGATCGCCGAAGCGGCAGTTGAACTCGATGACCCTGGCGCCGTCGTCGCTCAGCATCAGGCCCGCGTAGATCACGCCGCGGTAGTCGATGCCGCGCTGGCGCAGGGCCTTCAGGGTGGGCTCCAGCACCTTCCGGCGCACCTGCTCGAGGGCCTCGGCATCGAGCAGTGGGGCAGGGGCGTAGGCCCCCATGCCGCCGGTGTTGGGTCCGGTGTCACCCTCCCCGATGCGTTTGTGATCCTGGGCCGGCGGCAGCAGCACCATCGACCGGCCGTCGGTGAGGGCGAACACCGACACCTCAGGGCCGCTCAGCCGTTCCTCCAGCACCAGGCTGTGGCCGGCCTCACCGAACCGTCCCGCAAAGATCTCCTCGATGGCGGCGCGGGTGTCCTCGAGGCTCTCAGCCACCGTGACCCCCTTGCCGGCCGCCAGACCATCGGCCTTGACCACAAGGGGTCGCCCCTCCTGTTGCAGCACCGCCAGGGCCTCGCTGCGGCTGGAGGCAGCCCAGTAGCCGGCGGTGGGCACGCCCGCCTCCAGCATCAGGGCCTTGGCCCACTGTTTGCTGGCTTCGAGCTGGGCCCCGTCGGCCCCCGGTCCGAACACCGCGAGCCCCCCGGCCCGGAGGCGGTCGGCCAGGCCTGCGGCGAGCGGACCTTCCGGGCCCACCACCACCAGAGTCACCCCCAGCTCCAGGGCCGAACGCAGCAGACCCTCCTGGTCGGACTCGCCGATGGGCATGGCCTCACAGCCCTCCAGCTGTGACGTGCCGCCATTGCCCGGAGCCACCCAGACATGCTCCACCCCCGGACAGCGGGCCAGGGCCCAGGCCAGGGCATTCTCACGGCCGCCCGAGCCCACCACCAGCAGCCTGCGCACGCTGGCCTCGGAGGAGCCTTGGGCTGTGGGGCGGACCGAAGCTGTCATGGGGCCGGAGGGGCGCGGAGAAGAAGTGGCCGACCGGTTCCCTTAGGTTGACCCCCGGTGGACCGCCAGCCGTGTCATTCCTTCTCTACTTGCCGGTGGTTCCCCCTGCACCGCCTTCCAGCCGTGACCTGGCCCGCTGGGTCGGGCGGGCGGCCGGTCTGCTGACGCTGCTGCTGGGCGTCGGCGTTTCCGGGGTCAGTCGTGCTCAGCAGCAACCGCGTCCATCGGCGCCGGTCCCGATCCCCCAGGCGCCCCCCCCAGGGTCCCCGGCCGTGCCCCTCCCGATGGACGAGAAGGCCTATGCCGCCGCCCTGGCGTCCGATCAGCTGCCGGTGCTGGAGCAGGCCTGCCAGGACGCCGCCCGGTTTGATCTGCCCGTGCGGTTGCGCCAGCTCAAGGACCGGCTGGTGGCCCTGTACCCAGCTCCCCAGCCCCTGCCGGTGGTGCTCGCCAATGCCAATGCTCTGATCAGTTGCCTGGCGCCGGAGGCGGCCCTGTCGGTGCTTGACCGCTATGGACCGGGCCCCGGGCTCGAGCGCCAGCAGTGGCTGACCCTGCAGTGGCGGGCGGCCAATGCCGGCCTCAACCACCGGCGGGCCGCCGAGGCCCTGCGGCGGCTGGCCGACGGCGAGCGCAGCCG
>NZ_JAYGIA010000085.1:0-24286 GCF_034931165.1 Synechococcus sp. BA-124 BA4
GTGCCGGAGGGCGCGACATGGTGGTCCTCCCCTACCGCGACCGGCTGGAGGTCTTCAGCCGCTACCTGCAGCAGCTGGTGATGGAATCCCTGGGCAAGCGGCTCGACCGGGAAGGCCGTGAGGTGCATCAGGGCATTGCCGTCTACGGCAACAAGGGCTCCACCGATCAGCACGCTTACGTGCAGCAGCTCCGTGACGGGGTCGACAACTTCTTCGTCACTTTCATCGAGGCTCTCGATGACCCCGCCGATGTGGCTCCCATTGGCGGGGACTACCCCGGAGACTTCCTCGATGGATTCCTGCAGGGAACCCGCTCCGCCCTCACCGAAGGCGGGCGTCAGAGCCTGTCGATCAGCCTGCGCCACTTCGATGCCCGCAGCCTGGGGGCGCTGGTGGCCCTGTTCGAGCGGGCCGTGGGGCTCTACGGCGAACTGGTGAACGTGAATGCCTACGACCAGCCCGGGGTGGAGGCGGGCAAGAAGGCCGCTGCCACGATCCTGGACCTTCAGGGTCGGGTGGAGGCTCTGCTGGCGGATGGGCAGCCCCGCTCCGTGCAGGCGATCCGCGAGGAGCTGCAGCTCCCCAGTCCCGAGGCGGCCTTCTGGATCCTGCGGCACCTCTGCGGCAATGACCGCGGCTTCAGCGCCCGAGGCGACTGGGGCGAACCGGCCGGTCTGGTGTTCCAGAAGGGGTGAGTCGCCTCAGCCGGCCCGGGCGGCGTTGCTAGGTTCCGCTTCTTTGCGGTCATGATCCGTTCCCGCGCAGCCGTGGCCTGGGCCGCGGGCCAGCCTCTGGAGATCACGGAGATCGAGGTGGCCCCGCCGGCGGCCGGTGAGGTGCTGCTGCGGGTGGTGGCCACCGGTGTGTGCCACACCGATGCCTTCACCCTCTCGGGCCAGGACCCGGAGGGCCTCTTCCCCGCCGTGCTCGGCCATGAGGGCGGCGCTGTGGTGGAGGAGGTGGGTCCCGGCGTGACCTCCGTGGCGGTGGGGGATCACGTGATTCCCCTGTACACGCCGGAGTGCCGTGCCTGCAGCTTCTGCCTCTCCGGCAAGACCAACCTCTGTCAGGCGATCCGCGGCACCCAGGGCAAGGGGCTGATGCCCGACGGCACCAGTCGCTTCTCCCGTGGCGGCCGGATGATCCACCACTACATGGGCACCTCCACGTTCTCGGAATACACCGTGGTTCCCGAGATCGCCGTGGCCCGGATCAGCAAGGACGCGCCCCTGGAGAAGGTCTGTCTGCTGGGCTGCGGGGTCACCACCGGCATCGGAGCGGTGCTCAACACCGCCAAGGTGGAGGCCGGCAGCAGCGTGGCGGTCTTCGGACTCGGCGGCATCGGTCTGGCGGTGATCATCGGTGCGGTGATGGCCGGCGCCAGCCGCATCATCGGCATCGACACCAACCCCGGGAAGTTCGCGATCGCCCGTCAGCTCGGCGCCACCGATTGCCTCGATCCGGGCGACCACGATGCTCCGATCCAGGACGTCGTGATCGATCTCAGTGATGGTGGCGTGGACTATTCCTTCGAGTGCATCGGCAACGTGCAGGTGATGCGTGCCGCCCTGGAGTGCTGCCACAAGGGCTGGGGCGAATCCACGATCATCGGCGTGGCCGGTGCCGGTCAGGAGATCTCCACCCGCCCCTTCCAGCTCGTGACCGGCCGGGTCTGGCGTGGCTCGGCCTTCGGTGGGGTGCGGGGCCGCACGGAACTGCCGGGCTATGTGGAGCGCTTCCAGAGCGGTGAGATTCCGCTCGACACCTTCATCACCCACACCATGCCCCTGGAGGAGATCAACCGGGCCTTCGAGCTGATGCACGCGGGCCAGAGCATCCGCTCGGTGATCCACTTCAACCCCTGAGGCCCCACTCCGTGCTCACACTCCTGAGCGAGAACCGCAGCTTCGCCGGGGCCCACCGGCGCTACCGGCACCACTCCGCCCTGCTCGACTGCGCGATGACCCTGGCGGTGTACCTCCCGCCCCAGGCTCTGGCCGGTGCGTCCGTGCCGGCGTTGTACTGGCTCTCCGGCCTCACCTGCACCGACGAGAACTTCATGCAGAAGGCCGGGGCCCACCGCCTGGCCGCCAGCCTCGGTCTGGCCCTGATTGCTCCCGACACCAGCCCCAGGGGGCCCGAGGTGCCGGGGGACCCGGACGGGGCCTGGGATTTCGGTCACGGAGCCGGGTTCTACCTCAATGCCAGTGAGGCCCCCTGGGCGCGCCACTACCGCATGCACGATTACGTGGTGGAGGAGCTGCCGGAGCTGCTCGAGCGGGAGCTGCCCCTGAACGGCCGTCGCGGTGTCAGTGGCCATTCGATGGGGGGGCATGGCGCCCTGGTCTGCGCCCTGCGCCATCCCGGCCTCTACCGATCCGTCTCGGCCTTCGCGCCGATCAGCCACCCCAGCCGCTGCCCCTGGGGGGAGAAGGCCTTCAGCCGCTATCTCGGCCCGGATCGCTCCCGCTGGCGTGAGTGGGACGCCTGCGAGCTGATCGTTTCAGCGCCGGAGCGGCTGCCCCTGCTGATCGATCAGGGGCTGGACGATCCTTTCCTGGAGAGTCAGCTGCGGCCCGATGACCTGGAGGAGGCGGCCCGATCCGCCGGCCACCCCCTGGAGCTGAGGCGCCAGCCGGGCTACGACCACAGCTACTTCTTCATCGCCAGCTTCATCGACGACCACCTGCGCCACCACGCGGCGGCCCTGCTCCCGCCCGCCTAGGGCACCAGGTTGACGAGCTTGCCGGGCACCACGATGACCCGCCGAGGCGGCTGTCCCTCCAGCCAGCGCAGGGCGATGTCACTCTCCAGGGCCAGCCGCTCCAGGGTGGCGGCATCGGCATCGGCCGGCACCTCCAGCTGGCCGCGCACCTTGCCCTTCACCTGGATCACCAGGGGCACGGTGTCCTGGATCAGGGCGGAGGGATCGGCCACGGGCCAGCGTTGGCGATGCACGCTGCCGCTGCCCCCCAGCCGCTGCCAGAGCTCTTCGGCCAGGTGGGGAGCGAAGGGGGCCAGCAGGATCACCAGGGCGCTCAGGGCTTCGATGGCCACGGGCTCGGCCACCATCTCCAGCTGGGCCGTCATGGCGTTGCTGAGCTTCATCAGCTCCGAGACGGCGGTGTTGAACTGGTAGTGGCCGGGGGCGAGGTCATCGTCGATGGCGGCGATGGCGCCGTGAACGGCGCGGCGCAGCTCCTGCTCAGCCGGGGTGCTGGCTCCTGCGGGGGCGTCCGGTTGATCCGGCAGGCGGAGCCCCCGGGTCACCGCCACGTCCACCAGCCGCCACAGCCGCTGCAGGAAGCGGAACTGCCCCTCCACATCGGCGTCGTCCCACTCCAGGTCCTTCTCCGGCGGTGCCTTGAAGAGGATGAACATGCGGGCGGTGTCAGCCCCGTAGCGGTCGATCACCACGGCGGGATCGACGCCGTTGTACTTCGACTTGGACATCTTCTCGTAGAAGGTGTCGAGCCGCTCGCCATCGATCGGATCGCGGGGATCGGTGGGATCGGCCACCTCGGCCGGGGCCACGTACCTGCCGGTCTGCGGGTTCTTGTAGGTGATGGCCTGCACCATGCCCTGGGTCAGCAGGCGCTGGAAGGGTTCGTCGAAGCCCAGCAGGCCCCGGTCGCGCAGCACCTTGGTGAAGAAGCGGGAATAGAGCAGGTGCAGGATGGCGTGCTCGATGCCGCCCACGTACTGGTCCACGGGCAGCCAGCTGTTCACCGCCTCCTGGCTGAAGGGCAGCTGCTCGTTCTGCGCATCGCTGTAGCGCAGGTAGTACCAGCTGGAGCACATGAAGGTGTCCATGGTGTCGGTCTCGCGCCGGGCCGGTCTGCCGCAGCAGGGGCAGCTCACCGTCACCCAGGGCTCCAGCTGGGCCAGGGGTGAGGTGCCCTTGCCGCTGAAGGCGACATCGCGGGGCAGCTTCACCGGCAGCTGATCGGCCGGCACCGGCACCACACCACAGTCGTCGCAGTGGATCATCGGGATCGGGCAGCCCCAGTAGCGCTGGCGGGAGATCAGCCAGTCGCGCAGACGGAACTGCACCTTCTCGCGGCCCCAGCCCTCGGCCTCGGCAGCCGCGCTGATCGCGGCCTTGGCCTCGCTGTTGGGCAGGCCGTCGAAGCGGCCGGAATGGATCAGCACGCCGGATTCCGTCCAGGCGCCACCTTCGAAGGCGTGTTCATCGCTGCCTTCGGGAATGATCACCTGCTGCACCGGCAGCTCGTACTGGCGGGCGAACAGGAAGTCGCGCTGGTCGTGGGCGGGCACGCCCATCACGGCGCCGGTCCCGTACTCGGCCAGCACGTAATCGGCGATCCAGATCGGGATCAGCGCGCCGTTGGCGGGATTGCGCACCTGGGTGCCGATTGGCACACCGCGCTTGGGCTTGTCCTCCGCGGTGCGCTCCTGCTCGCTCTGGCGCGAGACCAGATCGCAGAAGGCCTCCACCGCGATCTGGTGCTCAGGAGTGGTGAGCGAGGCCACCTGCGGATGCTCTGGGGCCAGCACCACGTAGCTGGCGCCGAAGATCGTGTCCGGGCGGGTGGTGAACACGGTGATGGTCTCCGCCGTGTCGTTGCCCCCGGCATCGACCACCGTGAATCGCAGCTCAGCACCGGTGCTGCGGCCGATCCAGTTGGCCTGCATGGTGCGCACCCGCTCCGGCCAGCCCTCCAGCTGGCTGAGGTCGTCGAGCAGCTGCTGGGCGTAGTCGGTGATCTTCAGGAACCATTGGCGCAGCTTGCGCTTCTCCACCAGGGCGCCCGAACGCCAGGAACGGCCTTCGCTGTCCACCTGCTCGTTGGCCAGCACCGTCTGATCGATGGGATCCCAGTTGACCGTGGCCTCCTTGCGGTAGGCCAGGCCCGCCTCGTGGAACTGGAGGAACAGCCACTGGGTCCAGCGGTAGTAGTCGGCGTGGCAGGTGGCCACCTCCCGGTCCCAGTCGATCGAGAGGCCGAGGCGCTGCAGCTGGGCGCGCATCTGGGCGATGTTGGCATCGGTCCAGTCGCCGGGATCCACACCCCGCTCGATCGCGGCGTTCTCCGCCGGCAGACCGAAGGCGTCCCAGCCCATGGGGTGCAGCACCTTGCGGCCGCGAAGCCGCTGCACCCGGGCGATCACGTCGGTGATCACGTAATTGCGCACATGGCCCATGTGCAGGTTCCCCGAGGGATAGGGGAACATCGAGAGCGCGTAGAACGTGTCGTCGCTGCCGTTGTCCTCGCCGCCGTCGCCGGGTTCGGGGGTCCGGTGGAGCCCCTGCTCCTGCCAGCGCCGTTGCCAGACGGTTTCGATCGCGTCGGGTCGGTAGCGGCTGCTGTCCGTGCTGATTCCAGGGCTGGATCGGTGGTCGGACTCGGCCATGTTCCGGGGTCGGCCGGTTCGCATCAGCCGTTGAGTGCGTGGCTGTGATCGTGCCACACCCCCCAGGGGTGCTCCATGCGCCGTCACTCCAGGGGCTGGATGGTCTCGAGTGCGGAGCGGCGGATCAGCACCGGCTGCTGGGCGCTGGCGGGCCGGAGGGCCAGGAACTCGGGGTCCTGCCAGTCGAGGCAGCCTTCGAGCTGCTCGCCGCCGGGGAATCGAATTCGCAGGGGCGTGCGCTGACGGACCCAGTTCTGGAGGAGGCGCACCCCGGGCAGGCTCGTATCCAGATTCTGAGTCTCCATAGGATTCAGGTTATGTGGATCGGGAATGGGGCCGTGCTGGCATTCAGCAAGTACCAGGGGCTGGGCAACGACTTTCTCCTGCTCGACGGGCGTGAGGCGGCCGATCCCCAGGACCTGTTCGGCCTCGACCCTGAACGGGTGCGCTGGATCTGCGACCGGCGCTTCGGGGTGGGCGGTGATGGGGTGATCCTCGCTCTGCCTCCCGAGGGGGATGGGGAACTGCGCATGCGCATCTTCAATGCCGATGGCAGCGAGGCGGAGATGTGCGGCAACGGCATCCGCTGCCTGGCCAGGTTCCTCGCCGACAGCGACGGTGATGCGCCGGGGAGGACCTGGCAGGTGGAGACCATGGCCGGGCGGATGGTGCCCGAACTGCTCGGGGATGGCACGGTGCGCGTCGACATGGGGGAGCCGTTCCTGCTGCCCGAGCAGGTGCCCACCACCCTGGCGACCGGACCGGCGGGGCTTCCCCAGGGCGAACTGGAGGTCGAGGGTGCCCGCTTCGCGTCGGCAGCGGCCGGCATGGGCAATCCCCACCTGGTGATCCCGGTCGACGACGTGGAGGTGGTCGACCTGGAGCGGTTCGGTCCCCTGCTCGAGCGGCATCCCGCTTTCCCGGCCCGCACCAATGTCCATTTCGTGCAGGCGCTCAGGCCCGACCACCTCGTGATGCGCGTCTGGGAACGGGGCGCCGGCCCCACCCTGGCCTGCGGTACCGGTGCCTGCGCCACCCTCGTGGCCTGCCATCGCCTCGGCCTCGCTGAGCGCTCGGCACGGCTGGATCTTCCCGGCGGCTCGCTCTGGATCGACTGGGACTCCCGCTCGAACCATCTGTTCATGACGGGGCCTGCCGAACCGGTGTTCGACGGGGTGCTGGCACCGCCAGCGGACAGGGCCGTCGAACCGGTGTCGTCGCGACCGGTGGAGCCGGACGACATCAATTGCGCCATCGCCTGTGCGCAGGGTTGCCAGCGGCCCGACAACTGCCCCAGCGCCGAGGCCCGCCGCCGGGTGGAGGCTCTGCTGGAGAGCCGCTCGCTCGATGAGCTGGTCTCCCTGGCCGCTCAGTCTCTGGAGGCCCGCACCCAGGCCCGCTTCAGCCGTGACAGCGCCGGCTCCGATCGCCCGGCCGAGTGATATCGGCTGCTCACTCCGGCGGTACGGCGCAGCCGCTCTACCTCGATGCCTCGGCCGGTGCACCTCCGGCCGAGGCGGTGCTGGAGGCCATGGCTGCCGCCACGCGAACCGCCTGGGCCAATCCCTCGAGCCTGCATGGCTTCGGGCTGGCGGCGGCCGACAGTCTCGAGCGCAGCCGCCAGGCGATCGCCGCTCTGCTCGGCGCTGAGCCCAGGCAGCTCACGTTCTGCTCGGGTGGCACCGAGGCCGCCCACCTGGCCCTGCTCGGAGCAGCGGCGGCGCTGTCTCCCGGTCGGCTGCTGATCTCGACCGTGGAGCATCCGGCGGTGGAGGCCGCCGCCAGGCGCCTGACCGGCTCGGGCTGGACCCTGGAGCGCCTGCCGGTGGATCACCTGGGCCGGCTGAGGCTGGATCGGCTCGAGAGCCTGCTGGAGCCCCCCACCCGGCTGGTGTCGGTGATCTGGGGCCAGAGCGAAGTGGGCACGCTTCAACCCCTGCGGGCCATCGCTGAGCGCTGCCGCCGCGCGGGCGTGATCCTGCACAGCGATGCCGTGCAGGTGGTGGGCCATCTTCCCATCGATTTCGCGTCGCTGGAGGTGGATCTGCTCAGTTTCACCGCTCACAAGCTGCAGGGACCCCGGGGGATCGGTGCCGTGCTGGCCCGGACTGGCCTGGAGGTGCGGCCGATGATCGAAGGCGGCGGTCAGGAGGGGGGGCTGCGCTCCGGCACCGAACCGGTGGTCCTGGCGGCGGGATTCGCCGAGGCCCTCCGGCAGGCTCAGCGGCGGCTGGAGCTGAATGCCGGCCAGGACCCCCTGGGGCCATGGCGTGACCGCCTCCTGCAGGCTCTGCTCGCCCTGGGCGGTGTGGAGCTGACCGGCTGTCCATCCCAGCGCCTGCCCCACCACCTCAGCCTGCTGGTGCGGGATGGGGCCGGCCGCCCCCTGCCAGGCCGACGCCTGGTGCAGGCTCTCTGGCGCCAGGGCCTGGCCGTCAGCAGCGGCCGTGGCTGCCAGGGGGGGCGCGCTGGCGCCAGCCCAGTGCTGGAGGCCATGGGGTATCCCACCGAGCTGGCCGCCAGTGGACTGCGCCTCAGCCTGGGCCCCTGGCTGAGCCAGGAGCAGCTCGACTCGGTACCTGCCCGCTTCGAGCGGGCCCGTCAGGCCCTGGCGGCGGCAGAGCCTGGGTAGGGTCGCTGGGCTTCGCCGAGATGTCGCGTGCTCCCAGCTGATCTGCGCAGCGCCGAAGCTGAGGCCCTTGTGGCCCTGAACGAGGCCCTGGCGGACAGCCCCAGTGGTCGCTGGAGCATGGAGCTGCGCTTTGAGGGGCTCAAGCTGCTCCCCCTGGCGCTGAGGCTGCTGGCGGCCCTGAATCCTGGCGAGCGTCCGGTGCGGTTGCTCTTCCCCGATGCCGGGGCCGCCGCCCTGGCCCGCCGCGATGCACCTGACCTGGCCGCCGAGCTGGGTTCCCTGGGTGATCAGCTGCGCCGTCAGGAGCAGGACAACGATCTCTCCGCCGGCGACCTGCTGGTGCTGGTGGAACCCGCCCAGGCCGAGTACGAGGAGGTGGAACGCCTCTGCCAGGCCCACCGCGGCGGCGTGGTGCTGTTGAACGGACGCCTCGAGGATGCCGCTGTGGGCATCGGCAGCGTGGCCCGCGAGCGGCGGCGGGGGTTCCTGTCCACCTGGCGACCGGCCTATGCCCTGCAGCCCCAGGAGAACGGTGCGTTGCGCTTCGCCTGGCCCGGCCCCTGGGAGCTCTACCGCCGGGATCCCGATGGCTACCGCCTGGTCGCCTGCTTCGATCTGAAGCCCGATGCGGAGCAGCAGGCGGAAGCCCTCAGCCCGGAGCAGGGCCCTGATGTGGTGGCAGGCCTGCAGGCCCTCGACCGCTTCATCGGCAGCCTGCGCAACTGAAGCCCCCTGGCCGGAGCGGGAAACCCTCCTTAAAGTTGCGCGTCTGCCCCCTGCCCATGCCCTCTGAGTCCACCCCTACAGCGCCGAGCGGTTCGCCCCGCTGGGGCCTGGTCGACATCGGCGCCGCAGCCGCCGTGCTGCTGGCCATCGGTGGTGTCATCTGGAGCCCCAAGCTGAGTGGTGCGGTGGCCACCGCCACCGGCGCGATGCAGCCGGTCACGGTGATCGTCGATGTGCGCGGCATCCCCTCCGCCGATCCCGAAGGACTGATCGCCGCGGCCCGGGAGGAGGGAAAGGTGAGCATCGTGATCCGCAACCAGCCTCACGGCACCGTGAAGCTCAAGGATCTGCAGCGGCTGCAGCGCAAGCTGGTGGCTCTGCAACCCGATGGCAGCGTCGTCACCGCCGACGATCCGAACCAGGCCCTGGTGGGCTCCCTGGATGCCCGCTTCGTGCTCGAGGGGCAGGGACGGAAGACGGATGGCGGGGTCGTCTTCGGCAACCAGAACCTCAAGATCGGTGCCCCGATCGAGCTGGAGGGTCGCAACTACCGCCTCAACGGGTCGGTCAGTGGTCTTGTCCTTGGTGAGTCCTGAGATGGTGATGATGTCCCAACCCCGAATCCTCCGGGCCCCGCGCCCTCTGGTCAGGACCCTGGCCCTCGGCCTGGCCCTGGTGCCTGGCTTGCCTGTGCTCGCGGCCGATCCCCTGGCCCGCCTGCCTGGTTCCCCGGCGGCGGCCGGCCTGCCGCTGCTGCAGAGCCAGGTGAGCTGCCCGGCTCTGCAGCAGCGGGTCCAGTCGAGCCTGGGGTCGGAAGCCAGTGTCTGGAGCGTGTCGGTGGCCGATGGCAACGGCCGCCTGCTGGCCGATGTCAACGGGCTGCAGCCACGGATTCCGGCCTCCAACCAGAAGCTGCTGAGCACGGCCTTCGCCCTCGATCGTCTCGGCCCCGACTACCGCCTCACCACCCGTCTCTGGCGCCTCCCCGATGGCACCCTGCGGCTGACCGGGGAGGGTGATCCTGATCTGGCCATGCCCCAGTTGCAGCGCTTCGCCAAGCTGGCCCTGGGATCCGGTGGTGCCGACGGAACTCCCCCCAGCCTGGTGAGGCTGCAACTGGCCGAGGAACCGCCCCAGGCCTGGTGGCCCCAGGGCTGGCATCCGGAAGATCGCGCCTATGCCTACGGCGCTCCGATCACCCGCCTGGCGCTCACGAGCAATGCCATCGACATGGCGGTGTCCAACCCCACCTCCCGCCTGCGCACCCTGCTCAACCGGGAACTGGTTCGACAGGGCGGTAAATCCGTCGAGCTGAGTGTGGTGTCCCCCCTGACCCCCATCGCCCGGGATGCCGTGCTGATCCATGAGGAGCCCTCGGCTCCCATGCACAACCTGCTCAGCCTGGCCAACACCGAGAGCCACAACTTCACTGCCGAAGTGTTGATGCGGCAGGCCAGTGGCAGCTGGGACCTGGCCGTCAGCCGCCAGGCCGAGATGCGGTGGCTGGCTGAGCAGGGCCTGCCCCTGCAGGGTGTCCGGGTGGCCGATGGCAGCGGCCTCGACAGGGCCAACCGGCTCACCAGCCGTTTCCTCACCGCCCTGCTGCTCACCATGGGGCAGCACCCTTATGCCGGCTACTACCTGGCCTCGATGTCGGTGGCCGGCCAGCGCGGCACCCTTCGCAACCTCTACAAGGGCACCAGCCTGGAGGGCCGCTTCCGCGGCAAGACCGGCACCCTCACGGGGGTGCGATCCATCAGTGGTGTGCTCAACACCAGCGATGGACCGCGGTACGTGAGCCTGATCTCCAACGGGGCCGGAGCACCCAACACCACGATCGGTGCGGTGCTCCGCCAGGTGCAGAAGGTCAGCCTCTGCCAGCCACCTGCCTGAGGCGTGAGGCGGCCCGCCGGGCGCGGCTGATCGGCACCGCCGCCTGCTCACCGGCAGGTGGTGGGGTCGTGGGGTTCCTCTCGGCCGAGGCAGATACCTCGGTGCTCTGGATCCGCCCAAGCTCGCGCCGGCCGGCCAGCACCACTTTGCTCAGCTCGCCCAGTCGTCCTTCCAGCTCGGTGAGCACCTGCTCGGCATAGCGGTTGGCTCCGTCCTGCACGGTGGTGGCCTCCTGCCTGGTCCGGCTGATCAGCGCCTCGCACTGCTGCTGGGTCTGCTGGCGGAACTGCAGGGCATCGTTGTGCAACCGCTCAGCCTCGCTCTGGCTTTCGCGCTGGATGCGCAGTCCCTCCTGGCGGATCTTCTCCAGTTCCTGAAGGCTCTGCTGACGGGAGCGCTCGTGCTGTTCGCTCAGCTGGCGCTTCATCTCCACGAAATCCTGGTCGAGCTGCTGACGCCGCTGCATGGCCTCCTGCTCCAGCTGCTGGCGGCGGCTGCTGAACTGCTGCTCCGTCTGGGCCAGGCGGGTCTGGTGCTCCTGTTCGGTCTGGGCCACCTGCTGCCGGGCGGAGAGCAGCAGTTGCTCGCACTGCTGGCGGGCCTGCTCGCGCAGCTCGGCGACCTGCCGCTCGGCCTCCTGGCGGACGGCGGCAGAATTGATCAGTTGCTCCCGCTCCTGACGGACCCGGCTGATGATCTCCTCGGCCTGCTGGCGGGCCTGGGCGATGAAGCTGTCCCGCTGGCGCAGCAGCTCCTCGGCCTGTTCGAGCTGGGAGGGGATGGCGTCCCGCACCGCATCCATCAGCTCGATGGCGTCCTGCTCATTGACGAGGCGGCCACCACTGAACGGAATGCGGCTGCCTTCCAGCACGATTTCTTCGAGCTGATCGATCTGATCCAGCACGCTGATCCGAGTGTCGGCCATCTCAACGGGGCAGGGGACTACCGATTAAAGAGCCTGGCGAGGTCATCCGCCACTCCTGCCGGCACCATATGGCGCACATCCCCACCGAAGCGGGCCACCTCCTTGACCACGCTGCTGCTGAGAAAGCTGTGGTGGGCTGCGGTGACGAGGAACAGAGTTTCCACCTCGGCAGCCAGGCTGCGGTTGGTGTGGGCGATCTGAAGCTCGAACTCGAAATCGCTCATCGCCCGCAGGCCGCGCAGGATCACCGCCGAGCCGCAGCTGCGGGCGAAGTCCACGGTGAGACCGTCGAAACTGCTCACCTCCACCCGCTCCAGGTGGGACGTGGCCTGGCGGATCTGGTCGAGCCGCTGCTCCAGGGGGAAGCTGGCCTGCTTGCTGGGGTTCTGCAGCACCGCCACCACCAGGCTTCCGAACAGCCGCTCAGCCCGCTCGATCAGGTCCAGATGGCCCAGGGTGAGGGGGTCGAAACTGCCGGGATAGAGGGCCTTCATGGGCGCTTGGTCATGGAGCCCCCCGCGGGGAAGCGATGGCGCGGATCCTATGGATGGTGCCGCCGCCGCTGACCACACTGCCTAAAGTCGGGGTATCGATTGCGACAGGGCTGATGGCCAACGATGCACCCGCCAGCGCAGCCAGTGACGGCCTCGATGCCGCGGCCAAGAAGACGCTGCTGCGCAAGATCCCCCACGGGCTGTTCATCTGCGGGGTGGCCGAAGGCGACACCGTCAACGGCTTCACCGCCAGCTGGGTCACCCAGGGCTCCTTCGAGCCCCCCCTGGTGGTGCTGGCCGTGCGGGCCGATTCCACCAGCAACGGCATCATTCAGCGCACGCGGCGCTTTTCGCTCAATGTGCTCGCGTCCGATCAGAAGGACCTGGCGGCGGTCTTCTTCAAGCCCCAGAGCGGCATCGGCGGCCGCTTCGACGCCGCGCCCTACAGCCTAGGTGCCCTGGGCCTGCCGATCCTGCAGGACGCCCTCGGCGCGGTCGAATGCGAGCTGGTGGGTGAGGTGGTCCATGGCGATCACACCGTGTTCGTGGCCGAAGTGAAGACCGCCGTGCTGCACCGTGACGGGGCGGCTCTCGAGCTGGGACCGACCGGCTGGCAGTACGGAGGCTGAGTCGGGTTCCGGGATTCAGCCAGCTGCCATGGGCCGCCTCGCCCAGCCCCTTCTGAGCGATCCCGATCGCCTCAGCCAGCGACTGAAGGAGCTGCCCGCCGAGCCGGGTTGCTATCTCCTGCGCGACGTGGAGGACCGCATCCTCTACATCGGCAAGTCGAAAAGCCTGCGCAGCCGCGTGCGCAGCTACTTTCGCGAGTCCCACGACCTGAGCCCGCGCATCAGCCTGATGGTGCGACAGGTCTGCGAGATCGAATTCATCGTCACCGACAGCGAAGCCGAGGCGCTGGCGCTCGAATCCAACCTGATCAAGGCCCATCAGCCGCACTTCAATGTGCTGCTCAAGGACGACAAGAAATATCCCTATCTCTGCATCACCTGGAGCGAGCCCTACCCGCGCATCTTCATCACCCGGCGGCGGCGTCTGCGCAGCCCGCTGGATCGCTTCTACGGCCCCTACGTGGACGTGGGTCTGCTGCGGCGCACCTTCTTTCTGGTGAAACGGGTGTTTCCCCTGCGCCAGAGGCCCCAGCCGCTCTATCGCGACCGCACCTGCCTCAACTTCGACATCGGTCGCTGCCCCGGAGTGTGCCAGGAGAAGATCAGCCCGGAGGCCTACCAGCAGATCCTGCGCAAGGTGGCGATGGTGTTCCAGGGCCGCAGCGATGAGCTGCTGGACCTGCTGCGTGCCCAGATGGGGCGCTATGCCGAGCGCGAGGATTTCGAGTCGGCCGCACGGGTGCGTGACCAGCTGCAGGGCCTCGAGCAACTCACCGCCGAGCAGAAGATGACCCTTCCCGACGCCTCGGTGTCCAGGGATGTGCTCGCCCTGGCCTGCGATCAGCGGCTGGCGGCGGTGCAGCTGTTCCAGATGCGGGCCGGCAAGCTGGTGGGCCGTCTGGGCTACACCGCCGACGCCAGCATCGCCGCGCCGGGCGAGATCCTGCAGCGGGTGCTGGAGGAGCACTACAGCCAGGTGGAGCCCGTGGAGATTCCCCCCGAGGTGCTGGTGCAACACCCCCTGCCCCGCCAGGAGCTGGTGCAGGAGTGGCTGAGCGAACGACGGGGCCGCAAGGTGCGGCTGCGACAGCCGCAGCGGCAGCAGAAGGCGGAACTGATCGAGCTGGTGGAGCGCAATGCCGCCTTCGAGCTCAGCCGGGCCCAGCGCAGCGCCGAGCAGCACCAGCTGGCCACCGAAGACCTCGCCCAGCTGCTCGACCTCCCCCAGCCGCCTCGCCGCATCGAGGGCTACGACATCAGCCACATCCAGGGCAGCGATGCGGTGGCCTCCCAGGTGGTCTTCGTTGATGGGCTGCCTGCCAAGCAGCATTACCGCAAGTACCGGATCCAGAGCAGCAGCATCAGCGCCGGCCACTCCGACGACTTCATGGCGATGGCGGAGATCATGCGGCGGCGCTTCCGCCGTTGGTCTCAGGCGAAGGTGGAGGGGGCCGACCTGGCGGAGCTGCGCAGGGCGGCCGGCACGGCCCTGCACACCGGAGGGCTCAACGACTGGCCCGATGTGGTGATGATCGATGGCGGCAAGGGCCAGCTCTCAGCCGTCATGGAAGCCCTGCGCGAACTCGATCTGCATGAGGAGCTGGTGGTGTGTTCCCTGGCCAAGCAGCGGGAGGAGGTGTTTCTGCCTGGCGCCAGCCAACCGCTGGAGAGCGAGCCCGACCAGTTGGGGGTGCTGCTGCTGCGGCGTCTGCGCGATGAGGCCCACCGCTTCGCGGTCAGCTTCCACCGCCAGCAGCGGGGCGAGCGGATGAAACGCTCCCGCCTGACGGAGATTCCCGGGCTGGGTCCCAAGCGAGTCAGGGATCTGCTGGCCCACTTCCGCTCGATCGACGCCATTCAGCTCGCCAGCCCCGACCAGATCGCCGCGGTCCCCGGCATGGGTCCGGCCCTGGCCCGGCAGGTGTGGACCTACTTCCACCCCGGCGATCCCGAGGAGTCGCACGACGGCGAGACGTCCGGCGAACCGCTGGCGGTGCGATGAGGGCTGAAGGTCCGAGCAGCCCCTCCGCCACCCGGCCCAGGCGACACCAGCACGGATGGGCAGCTCCCCTAGTTTGAACACCCTTCCCCCCCCTCTCCCGATGACGCTGCCGGCCCTGCCAGCGGAGGCCTATCTCTGGTTCAAGACCCTGCACATCGTCGGGGTCGTGGTGTGGTTCGCCGGGCTGTTCTACCTCGTGCGCCTGTTCATTTATCACGTGGAAGCCGAGGCGCTGGAGGAGCCCCTGCGCGGGGCCTTCAAGCAGCAGTACAGCCTGATGGAGCGGCGTCTGGCCAACATCATCACCACCCCGGGGATGGTGGTGGCCGTGGCCATGGCGGTGGGGTTGCTGGTCGCCCAGCCCATCTGGCTGAAGCAGGGCTGGATGCACGCCAAGCTGGCGGTGGTGGTGGCTCTGATGGCCTACCACTGGTTCTGCTATCGCCTGATGGGCCAGCTGCGGGAGGGGCGCTGCCGCTGGAGCGGTCGGCAGCTGCGGGCCCTCAATGAACTCCCCACGCTGATGCTGGTGCTGGTGGTGATGCTGGTGGTGTTCAAGGGGCAGTTCCCCACGGGTGCGGCCACCTGGTTCCTGGTGGCCCTGGTGGTGGCCATGGCCGGCTCGATTCAGTTCTATGCCCGCTGGCGCCGCCTTCGCCTGGAGCAGGAGGCCCTTGCCGGTGGCGCCTGATGGACATCCGCTGGTGCCGGTGTTGCAGGGGGTGCAGCCCTCCTGTTGCCCCGGGCGGCTCAACTTCCACTGTCACACCACCTGCAGTGACGGCAGCCTCAGGCCGGAGTGGCTGGCTGACCAGGCGGTCGACCGGGGCCTCGAGCACCTTGCCGTGACCGACCACCACAGCACCGCTGCCCTCGAGCCGCTGCAGCGTCGGCTGGCGCAGTATCGGGAGCGCGGTCGGACGGTGCCCAACCTCTGGAGCGGTGTCGAGATCAGCTGCCTGCTGGAGGGATGCCTGGTCCATGTGCTCGGGCTCGGATTCGACCCGGGCCATGCCGCCCTGGCTCCCTACCTCGAGGGCAGTGCGGTGGTGGGCCCGGCGCTACGGGCCGGGGCCGTGCGCCGCGCGATCCATGCCGCGGGCGGACTGGCCCTGCTGGCCCACCCCGCCCGCTACCGCCTTCCCCATCACCTCCTGATCTCGGCGGCGGCGGACCTGGGATTCGATGGAGCCGAGGCCTACTACGACTACGAGCAACGGGAGTCCTGGCGCCCCTCGCCGCTGGTGTGCGACGCGATCGCGGCCCAGCTCGATCGGCTGGGGTTGCTGACGAGTTGCGGTACAGATACCCATGGGCTGGGCCTTGGCGGCCGCTAGGCTCATTATCAGGTTTCCGTTCCCTGACCATGGGTCTGTTCGATCGTCTGCTCGGCAACCGCTCCGAAGGAGCCTTCTCCTCCAAAGCCGCCAAGGACAAACCGGCGAAGGCCAAGCAGGACGAAAGCTTCTACCTCGATGCAGACACCTCCAGCAGCCTGGGCGACGTGAAGTTCATGCGGCGTTCGAACACGATCCGCCACACCTTCCCGGGCAGCGCCGACAATCCCGGAAACAAGGAAATGATCCAGGAAGTGGATTCGATGGCGGCCCGCCTCGCCAAGGCCAGCACGGGCATCCCCGGCACCGAGGTGAAGGCCGCCAGCACCGGTCTCGGCGGCGGAGTGCCCAAGCCGGTGAAGAAGACCTTTGCCGAGAAAATGAGCTCGGCTGAGCTGAGCAATCGGCTCAGGGGTGCTGCCGTGGGCGGTGTGAACTCCGCTGGCGGTGCCGCCGCCGGCCGCAAGCCCGACGGCGGCACCGCCGAGGGACAGCCGGGCATCAGCCTCAAGCAGGCCAAGCCCGGCACCATCGATCCGTTCAAGGACATGGCCAAGGAGATCAACTCCTGATCGAACCTCGAATCCCGAGTTCCTGAGCACTCAGGGTTCTGAGACCTCAGCCCTCCACCAGGCTCTCACTGCTGAGCACCAGCTGCCTGAGATGTTCCAGCTGCTCGGGGCTGGCCCCTTCCCACAGGCGACGGTTGTGGGCCTCCAGCAAGCGTTCGGCCATGTCACGCAGGGCCCAGGGATTGGCCTGGCGCAGGAACTGCAGCAGGCTGTCATCTCCCAGCCAGGTGTCACAGATGGCGCCATAGCTCCAGTCCGGCACCCGGCCGGTGCTGGCGTCGTAGGCGAAGAGGTAATCGAGGCTGGCGGCCAGCTCGAACCCCCCCTTGTACCCATGGGCGCGCATCCCCTCGATCCAGCGGGGATTGAGCACCCGCGAGCGCAGCACCTTGTCGAGTTCCCGCTCCAGCCGATGCAGGCGCGGCCGCTGGTGGCGGGAGTGATCGCCGAACCAGAGGGCCGGAGCCGAGCCCCGCACGCGCTCCGTGGCGGCACTCAGACCTCCCTGGAACTGGTAGTAATCGTCGGAATCGAGCAGGTCATGTTCCCGGTTGTCCTGGTTGTGGAGCACCACCTGAACCTGGCGCAGTCGCTGCTCCAGGCCGCTGCGGTCGGCGATCGCCTCTCCGCTGCCCTCGTAGCGCCAGCCGCTCCAGTTGAGGTAGGCCTCACCCAGGTCGCTGCGCTCCTCCCACTGGCCGCTGTCGATCAGGCCCTGCAGTCCAGCCCCGTAGGCTCCTGGCGCTGAGCCGTACACCCTGGCGCAGTGACCTTCGCGGATCAGCGCCGCCGCCAGGGGATTGTCGGATTCCGCCTCGTTCAGGGCCGCCACCAGGGCCGTGGCCCGGTTGATCCAGCCCACCAGCTGGGGGAAGGCATCCCGGAAGAGGCCGGAGATGCGCAGGGTCACATCCACCCGCGGGCGCCCCAGCAGCGCCAGCGGGATCACCTCCAGGTCCACCATCCGCCGGGTGGGGCCGTCCCAGACCGGTCGCACCCCCATCAGGGCCAGGGCCTGGGCGACGTCCTCACCGCCGTTGCGCATCGTTGCCGTGCCCCAGACCGACAGGGCCAGCTGGCGCAGGTCGTCGCCCTCCTCCTGCAGGTGCAGCTCCAGCAAGAGCTCGGCGCTGCGCCGGCCCAGGTCCCAGGCCGCTTCGCTGGGGAGTCCGCGCAGATCGACGCTGTAGAAGTTGCGCCCGGTGGGGAGCAGGTCGGGCCGTCCGCGGGTGGGGGCACCGGAGGGACCGGCGGCAATCCGCTCCCCCGCCACCCCGGCCAGAAAGGCCTCCCGTTCCGCCTCGCCGCAGCGCAGCAGCCGAGGGATCAGATCGCCGCTCACCCGCTCCAGCACCGAGCGGGTGATGGTGCCGCAGGGAGGGGCCTCGGTCAGGGGCTCCAGCAGGGGGCGCAGCAGCTGCAGCGCCCGCTCCTCCAGCAGGGCGACGCCATCCCCGATCCGCCGGCAGGCCTGGGCCGAGTCCGCCGCTGTGAGGCCGGGCGTGGGTCTGCCGGGAGACAGCGCTGTCAGCAACAGCTGACGGTCGCGTGGATCCAGGTGGTCCTCCTCCGGATCGGCCCAGGGGTCGAGTGCCAGCCCGAGATCCCTCGCCAGGGCCTGGGTCAGTCCGGGTCCCTCGGCCAGGGGCGGGCGCGCCAGGCAGAGCAGCAGCTCCAGCAGCGGTTCCGGGCCGGGCAGGTGGCCGTAGGTGTGCAGACCCGTACGGATCTGGGCTTCCTTGAGCTCACAGAGGTAGCCGTCGGCGCGATCGATGCGGCCTTCCAGGTCGCTGGCCTCCAGCGGCAGCTCGAGAGCCTCGAGGGTCTCGGCCAGGCGCTGGCGCAGGGGTTCCACCCGTCCGCTGCCCAGTTGGCAGGCCTCCCAGTATTCATCCAGCAGGGCCTCGAGGGTCTGGAGCGGTCCGTGCAGTCCCGCCCTCCCGAGGGGTGGGGTGAGGTGGTCGAGGATCACGGCCTGGGCGCGGCGCTTGGCCTGGGAGCCTTCGCCGGGATCGTTGACGATGAAGGGATAGAGGTGGGGCATCGGCCCCAGGGCCCATTCGGGAAAGCACCGGTTCGAGAGACCCAGTCCCTTGCCGGGCAGCCATTCCAGGTTGCCGTGCTTGCCGACGTGCACCACCAGCTGGGATCCCTCCACCTCCCGAAGCCACAGGTACTGGGCCAGGTAGGCGTGGGTGGGGGGCAGGTCGGGGCTGTGGTAGCTGAGGCTCGGATCGCGGTCGTAGCCCCGCTCCGGCTGGATCAGCACGTGGATGTGGCCGAAGCGCAGACCCCGGATCGGGAAACCGTCTCCACTGGCGGTGCGCTCCAGTCCGCTGTCCTGATCGGGTGAACCCCAGCGCCGCTCGATCAGCTGCCGCCCCTCCTGCGGCAGGCCGGCGTACCAGCGCTGGTAGACGGCCAGGGGGAGGTGATCGAGCGGCGCACGGTGGCCGCTTTCGGCGTCATTGCTGCGGCCGGTCAGCAACCGGCGGATCAGCTCCTGGCCATCCGGCGGCAGTGCCTCCGACTCTCCGAGGTCGTAGCCGGCGGCGGTCAGCCAGTGCAGCATCGCCGCCGCACTCGCCGGGGTATCGAGGCCCACGCCATTGGCCAGGCGGCTGTTGCGGGTGGGGTAGTTGGCGAGCACCAGCGACAGGCGCCGCTGGGCCGGGGGAGTGCCGCGCAGGTTCACCCAGGCCTCCACCAGCTGGGCGATCCAGTCGAGACGCTCCAGATCCGGCTCGTAGCGGTGCAGGGCTGTCGTGAGCCGTTCATCGGCGCAGCCCGCCGCTTCCTTGAAGGCCCCCACGCGGGTGGTGAGGCGACCATCCAGCTCCGGCAGCGCCACCTGAAGACTCAGATCCAGGGGGCCCAGCCCGATGCTGCTGGTCTGCCAGCGACGGCGGCCGGCGCTGCTGCAGAGCAGTTGCAGCACCGGCACGTTCAGGGCTTCCCAGAGTGGGGCGCCCAGCCCCGCCTCCTCGAACTGCACGGAGGCAAAGGACGTGGTGCAGAGCACCGCCTGAACCTCTTCACGCCCCAGCAGGTCGGCCACGCCCCGTTGCACCCCGGCCTCGCGCAGGCCGCTCACCCACAGGGCCCTGGGACAGAGGCCGCGCTGGCGCAGGGCCGCCAGGGTGGCCTCCGCCAGACCGGTGTCGCCTGCTTGTTGCAGGGCGCGGTAGAGCACCAGACCGACCCGGGGTCCGGGATCCGCCCGCCAGTCGTGGGGGGCAGGATCGGGCAGCGGTTCCGCCTGGGGCGGATCGGGCTGCTCCCCCGCCAGCAGGGCCACGAGGCTGAGGAGCACCCGGCGCAGGTTGGTGCGCCCCCCCTCCCGCAGGCAGCGGCCGATCGCCAGGGCCAGGTCCGGCGCCACGGTGCCCAGACCCGCCAGGTCGCTCTCTTCTTCGCTGGTGCCGGCCACCACCACGAGCTGGCGGCCAGGGCCCTCGGCCCAGCGGCGCAGACGCTCCAGGCCATAGCTCCAGTGGCCACGGCCCCCCAGCAGCCGCACCAGCACCAGCTGGGTGTCGTCCAGGCTGCTGGCCAGATAGTGGTCGATCACGGCCGGATGATCCAGGGCCGCGAGGTTGAGAGCGCGCACCTCCTGCCTGAGCAGCGCCGGTTCGTCACGCAGCAGGCCCGCGAGGGAGCTGAGGTCGGTGTCGGCGCTGCTCAGCAGCAACAGGGGCGCTGAAGCCTGCTCCACATAGAGGGGACCATCCGTGTCGCCGGTGGCGCCGGGAACTGCCGCAAGCCGATGCATCGGCCCATCTTGGGTCTTGACGGTGAGAAGATCGTGGCCCGATCACGGTGCGGTGCCGCCCGCTCCACACCCTTTCCAAGCGACCCTGCATGCAGAAGTTTCTTCCCTACGCCTGGTTCCAGGGCGGTTGTGTTCCGTTCGCGGAGGCCACCCTGTCGGTCGCCACCCATGCCCTCCACTACGGCACCGGAGCTTTCGGCGGGATGCGGGCCCTGCCCAATCCCAGTGATCCGGGCGAAATCCTTCTGTTCCGTGCCGACCGCCATGCCCGCCGGCTCAGCCAGAGCGCCCGGCTTCTGCTGGCGGAGCTGGAGGAGAGCACCATCCTCACGGCGATCGATGCCTTTCTGCAGGCCAATCGCCCCACCACGCCGATCTACCTGCGACCGTTCGTTTACACCAGCGACCTCGGCATCGCGCCCCGGCTGCACGACATCGAGACCGACTTTCTGATCTACGGCATCGAACTGGGGGATTACCTCTCCCCCGACGGAGTCAGCTGCCGCGTCAGCAGCTGGACCCGTCAGGAGGACCGCTCCCTGCCCCTGCGCGGCAAGATCAGCGGCGCCTACATCACCAGCTCCCTGGCCAAGACCGAAGCGGTGAAGAGCGGCTTCGACGAGGCGCTCCTGCTCAACAGCCGCGGCAAGGTCAGCGAGGCCAGCGGCATGAACCTGTTCATCGTGCGCGATGGCGTGCTGATCACCCCCGGGGTCGACCAGGACATCCTCGAGGGCATCACCCGGGCCAGCATCCTGGAGCTGGCCCGGGATCTCGACATCCCGGTGATCGAGCGCGCTGTGGACAAGACCGAGCTGTTCGTGGCCGACGAGGTCTTCCTCAGCGGCACTGCGGCGCGGGTGACCCCTGTGCGGCGTGTGGAGACCACCGATCTGCCCACGCAGCGCCCCGTGATGGAGCTGCTGCGGGAGCGGCTCACCCAGATCACCGTGGGCAACGACCCCAGCTACGACCACTGGGTCACCCGCATCCGACTGCGCGACTGATTTCTAGAGTGATCGCTGGCACGGTCACGCGATGACGGCACTGGTTGGCGGGACGGCGGAGGCAAGGACAGGGACCCGCAGGATCGGGTTCCTGGAGCATCTGCATGGCCCCGGCCGGCCCGTGGTCGTGTTCGACGGCGCCACAGGCACATCGCTGCAGCAGATGGATCTGAGCGCCGAGGATTTCGGTGGCGCCGCGCTTGAGGGCTGCAACGAGAATCTGGTCTTCACCCGTCCCGACGCCGTGCAGGCCGTGCACCGTCAGTTCCTCGAGGCGGGCTGCGATGTGATCGAAACCGACACGTTCGGGGCGGCCTCGATCGTGCTGGCGGAATACGGGCTGGAGGATCAGGCTCTGGCCCTCAACAAGCGGGCCGCTGAGCTGGCCCGTGAGATGGCCGATCGCTACAGCACCCCCGCCAAGCCCAGGTTCGTGGCGGGCTCCATGGGCCCCACCACCAAGCTGCCGACCCTCGGCCACATCGACTTCGACACGATGAAGGCCTCCTTCCGCGAGCAGGCGGCGGGGCTGCTGGCCGGGGATGTCGATCTGTTCATCGTCGAGACCTGCCAGGACGTGCTGCAGATCAAGGCGGCGCTCCAGGGCCTTGAGGAGGCCTTTGAGGCTGCAGGCCAGCGCCGGCCCCTGATGGTCTCGGTCACGATGGAGACCACCGGCACGATGCTGGTGGGCTCCGATATCGCCGCCGTCGTCTCCATCCTGGAGCCCTTTCCGATCGACGTGCTCGGCCTGAACTGCGCCACCGGTCCGGAGCAGATGAAGGCTCATATCCGCTACCTGAGCGAGCACAGTCCGTTCGTGATCAGCTGCATTCCCAATGCCGGACTTCCCGAGAATGTGGGCGGTGTGGCCCACTACCGGCTCACGCCTCTCGAGCTGCGCATGCAGCTGCTCCACTTCGTCGAGGATCTGGGCGTGCAGGTGATCGGTGGCTGCTGCGGCACCACCCCCAGCCACATCGCGGCTCTGGCCGAGCTGGCGGCAGACCTGAAGCCCAGACCCCGCCCCGTGCGCCTGCCGGAGCAACGGCTGCAGAGGCCCGCCCTGCAGTGGGAGCCGGCGGCGGCCTCGATCTACGGGATCACGCCCTACCACCAGGACAATTCCTTCCTGATCATCGGCGAGCGGCTCAATGCCAGCGGCTCCAGAAAGGTGCGCGATCTGCTCAACGCCGAGGACTGGGACGGGCTGGTGGCCCTGGCCCGCGGCCAGATCAAGGAAAACGCCCATGTGCTGGATGTCAACGTCGACTTTGTCGGCCGCGACGGCGAGAAAGACATGCATGACCTGGTCAGTCGCCTGGTCACCAATGTGAATCTGCCACTGATGCTGGATTCAACGGAGTGGCAGAAAATGGAGGCCGGGCTGAAAGTGGCCGGCGGCAAGTGCATCCTCAACTCCACCAACTATGAAGACGGTGACGAGCGCTTCTTCAAGGTGCTGGAGCTGGCCCGCCGCTATGGCGCCGGTGTGGTGGTGGGCACGATCGATGAGCAGGGCATGGCGCGCACAGCCGAGCGCAAGTTCGCCATTGCCCAGCGGGCCTACCGCGACGCTTTGGAGTATGGAATCCCGGCCCATGAGATCTTCTATGACCCCCTCGCCCTGCCCATCTCCACAGGCATTGAGGAGGACCGCCGCAATGCCGCCGCCACGATCGAGGCCATCCGTCTGATTCGTCAGAATCTTCCCGGCGTTCATGTGGTGCTGGGGGTGAGCAATGTGAGCTTCGGGCTCTCTCCTGCTGCAAGGATCGTGCTCAATTCCGTCTTTCTGCACGAGTGCTGCGAGGCCGGTCTGGATGCCGCCATCGTCAGCCCCGCCAAGATTCTTCCCCTCGCCAGGATCACCGAGGAGCATCAACAGGTCTGCCGTGATCTGATCAACGACAGCCGCCGTTTCGAATCGGAGGAGCAGGGGGCGATCTGCACCTACGACCCCCTCACCGTTCTGACCGGACTCTTCGAGGGGGTGAGTGCGAAAGAGGCGAGGGCATCGGGTCCGAGCCTGGCTGATCTTCCTGTGGAGGAGCGGCTGCGTCAGCACATCATCGATGGCGAGCGCATCGGACTGGAGCCCGCCCTTCAGGAGGCCATGGCCAGCCACCCGCCGCTGCAGATCATCAACACCTTTCTGCTCGATGGCATGAAGGTGGTCGGGGAGCTGTTCGGCTCCGGTCAGATGCAACTCCCGTTCGTGCTGCAGAGCGCTGAAACGATGAAAGCGGCCGTGGCTTTTCTTGAGCCCTACATGGAGAAGGTCGACGGGGTGAGCAGCGCCAAGGCCAAGTTTCTGATCGCCACCGTCAAGGGTGACGTGCACGACATCGGCAAGAACCTCGTCGACATCATTCTGACCAACAATGGTTATGAGGTGATCAATCTTGGCATCAAGCAGGGGGTGGAAGCCATCATCGAAGCCCAGCATCTTCACCAGGCCGATTGCATCGCCATGAGTGGATTGCTGGTGAAATCTACCGCCTTCATGAAGGATAACCTGCAGGCTTTCAATGAAGCGGGCATCACCGTTCCAGTGATCCTTGGGGGGGCGGCTCTGACACCGCGTTTCGTCCAGAAGGATTGTCGCTCTGTTTACAACGGTCAGGTGATCTATGGCCGCGATGCCTTTGCCGATCTGCGCTTCATGGATGCGTTCACGGAAGCGCGAAAGGGCGGCCAGTGGGATGACCGTCTCGGATTCCTGGCCGGCGCCCCCGCGGGCCTGGGCCTGGATACCGACCCCGGGCCAGCCGCTGAGCCCGACGCTGCCCGGGCTGAGACGATGGACCTGGTGAACCCGCGGATCGTGCTGCGCAACTGGCTGGCAGAAACGGCAATCTGCGCTGTCGAGGACGAGGGCGATCTGGAAACGCTCGACGCCATTTTCCGCGCGATCACCG
>NZ_JAYGIA010000086.1:0-24251 GCF_034931165.1 Synechococcus sp. BA-124 BA4
GATCCCGAGCAACCGCTGGAACCACCTCCGCCGCCACCTCCGCCCCAGGGGGAGCAGCCGCCCGAGCCCGAGAGCCCCGAGCCCCCGGAGCCGGACAGCACGGACGACGAGCCGGATGACGGCAACGAGGACGACAGCCCCGAGGACCAGGCGCCGCCCCAGGTGCCCGAGGAGTTCCTGCTCGATCCCGAGGCGATCGCCATCGATCCCGATCTGCTGCTCTTCGCCGCGGCCAAATCGCGCAGCGGCGGCAGCGGCAAGCGCTCCGTGGTGCTCTCCGACTCCCGCGGCCGCTACGTGAAGCCGATGCTCCCCCGCGGACCCGTGCGTCGCATCGCCGTGGACGCCACCCTGCGGGCCGCCGCGCCGTACCAGAAAGCGCGCCGGGCGCGGGAGCCCCACCGCAGCGTGATCGTGGAGGAGGGCGACCTGAGGGCCAAGCAGCTGCAACGCAAGGCCGGTTCCCTGGTGATCTTCCTGGTGGACGCCAGCGGCTCCATGGCCCTCAACCGCATGCAGAGTGCCAAGGGGGCCGTGATCCGCCTGCTGACCGAGGCCTACGAGAACCGCGACGAGGTCGCCCTGATCCCCTTCCGCGGCGAGCAGGCCGAGGTGCTGCTGCCCCCCACCCGCTCGATCACCGCCGCCCGCCGCCGGCTGGAGCAGATGCCCTGCGGCGGCGGCTCACCGCTGGCCCACGGCCTCACCCAGGCGGCCCGGGTGGCCGCCAACGCCCTGGCCACCGGCGATCTCGGCCAGGTGGTGGTGGTGGCGATCACCGATGGCCGCGGCAATGTGCCCCTCTCGCGCTCCCTGGGCCAGCCGCAGCTGGAGGGCGACGAGCCCGTCGACCTCAAGGAGGAGGTGATCCAGGTGGCCGGCCGCTACCGGGCCCTGGGGATCAAGCTGCTGGTGATCGACACCGAGCGCAAATTCATCGGCAGTGGCATGGGCAAGGACCTGGCCCAGGCGGCCGGCGGCAAGTACGTGCAGCTGCCCAAGGCCAGTGATCAGGCGATCGCCGCCATCGCCCTCGACGCCCTCAACGGGGCTTAGGCGCCGCCTTCTTCTGGGCTTCTTTCTCGGCCTTGTCCCTGGCCAGACCCGTCTGGGCGGGATAGAGCTCATCGAAGAGCTGGCCCAGGCCGATCGCCACGCTGCGCACACCGTCCATGAATTCGGCGTCGCTGGTGAGTTTGTTCACGTCACCCCCGACGGCATCGATGCGGGCGGTCAGCCGCTCGGCATTGCCCACGGTGGTCTTGAGCTGGGCGAGGGTCTTGGGATTGTCGAGCGAGGCCGTGACGTTGCGCACATGGCGGCTGGCCGCCGCCGCTTCGGCCGTGGCGGTGTTGAGGTTGGCCAGGATCGGATCGGCCTTGCCCACGGAGCGCTTCAGCTCAGCCACCAGCACCTGCGCACGCTGAAGGAACTGGGTGGCCTCCTTGGAGGTGGCATCGAAGCTGCGGGTGGTGCGGGCCAGCTCCGCCACGACCTGCTTCTCATCCACCTCGGCCAGCAGGCGCTGCATCAGCTCGGTCACGCTGCTGAGGCTGGCGGCCGTGACGCCCTTGAGCTCAGAGCCGGCGCAGACCATCACCGTGTTGTCGCAGGCTTTGTCGCGGGGAAGGGGGGCGTTCCCGGGCAGGGGGTTGCCGGTGCTGATCAGGGCCACCTGGGCATCACCGCCCAGCAGGGAGCCGGTCTGCACCTGGGCCGTGGTGGGGCGCGCCAGCTGCAGGGTGGGATCGCTGATCTCCAGTTCGGCCAGGACTGCGGCGGAGGTGGTCTTGATCTTGCGCACGCTTCCCACCTGCACGCCGCGGAAGATCACCGCCGAGCGGTCCGCCAGGCCAGCGGCGTCCTGGAAGGTCACCTTCAGGGTCCAGTTGTTCTGGCTGAGCGAGATGCCCCGGAGCCAGATCCAGAAACCGACCCCCCCCACCACGGCCGCCAGCAGCGAAAATCCAACGATGGCCTCTCGCACACTGCGACGCATGGGGCTCTAAATCTCCGCCGGTTGCATCGGCCCGCTCAGGCTACCGGTTCGAAACTGCACCACATAGGGATTGTCGGTACGGCCGAAGTCCTGCACGGTGCCCAGCCACTGGAGGTGTCCCTCATAGAGCATCGCCACCCGCTCGGCCGAGCGCACGATTGTGCTCATCACATGGCTGACCACCACCGAGCAGCCCGCCGCCACCTTGGTGCTGGTCACGATCAGGTCCTCGATGCGGGTGCAGGCCACCGGATCGAGCCCCGCCGTGGGTTCGTCGAACAGCAGGATCGGATGCTGACCTTCCGGCTGACCGGGGTCCTGGATCAGGGCGCGGGCGAAGCTCACCCGCTTCTGCATGCCGCCACTGAGTTCCCCGGGGAGCCGTTCCTCGATGCCCGAGAGACCCACGGCCTCCAGGGCCCGGCCGACCCGCTCGCGGATCTCCGCCTCCCGCAGCCTGCTGTGCCGGTAGAGCAGAAAGCCCACGTTCTCGCGCACGGTGAGTGAACCCAGCAGAGCCGGGTTCTGAAACACCAGGCGCACATCCGGCGGATAGCGCTGGTCGAGCCGCAGATAGCGCTGGGGGGTTCCATGCAGGCGTAGCTCCCCGGCGGTGGGCAGCAGCAGTCCCGCGAGGATGCGCAGCACCGTCGATTTGCCGGTGCCCGAGGGTCCCACCACCGCCAGTCGCTCGCCCCGCCCCAGGCTGAGATCGAGGTCGTTGAGCACGATGTTGCTGCCCCAGCGCATACCCACGCCATTGAGCTCCAGCACCGGCCCGTCAGGGGCTTTTGAGGGGGGGTGGTTCATCCCGGCGTTTCATCCGTACAGTTCCTAGTGCTCCGTGCTGTGGCGAAACGCCCCATCGGCTTGACCTCCCAGCGCCCTGCCAAGCCCCGCCGCCCCCGGCAGGTCCGCCGTCCGGGCTGGATGGGCCGGGGCGATCTGCGCCAGCAGGACCTTGTGAGCCGCTCCAAGCGGGCGGTGCGCTGGCTGCAACCAGGGCTGGTGGTGAAGCGCTGGGTGCTCACATCGGGCCTCGGGCTGGTGCTAGCGCTTCTGGGCGCCGCCATCCTGGCGGATCTCAAGCCCATCTACTGGATGCTGGAGTCGCTCACCTGGCTGATCACCAACGTGGCGCGGGTGCTGCCACGAGGCTTCACCGGTCCGCTGGTGCTGATCGCCGGGGCGGCTCTGGTGATCTGGGGCCAGAGCCGCAGCTTCGGCTCGATCCAGCAGGCCCTCGCACCGGAGAAGGACACGGTGCTGGTGGATGCCCTGCTGGCTCAGCGGCGGCTCAACCGCGGCCCGAACATCGTGGCGATCGGCGGAGGCACCGGTCTCTCCACCCTGCTCAGCGGCCTCAAGCGCTACAGCAGCAACATCACGGCCATCGTCACCGTCGCCGATGACGGCGGCAGCAGCGGTGTGCTTCGCCGCGAACTGGGGGTGCAGCCTCCGGGTGACATCCGCAACTGCCTGGCGGCCCTGGCCCGGGAGGAACCGCTGCTCACCCGCCTGTTCCAGTACCGCTTCAAGGCGGGCAACGGGCTGGAGGGCCACAGCTTCGGCAATCTGTTCATCTCGGCCCTCACCGCCATCACCGGCAGCCTGGAGTCGGCGATCACCGCCAGCAGCCGGGTCCTGGCCGTTCAGGGCCAGGTGGTGCCGGCCACCAATGCCGATGTGCGCCTCTGGGCCGAGCTGGAGAACGGCGAGCGCATCGAGGGCGAATCGAAGATCGGCCACTCCACCAGTCCGATCGTGCGCCTCGGCTGCATCCCCGAACGGCCACCGGCCCTGCCCCGGGCGATCGAGGCCATCGCCAATGCCGAGCTGATCATCCTCGGACCCGGCAGCCTCTACACCTCCCTGCTGCCCAACCTGCTGGTGCCGGAACTGGTGCAGGCGATCAGCCGCAGCAAGGCACCGAAGCTCTACATCTGCAACCTGATGACCCAGCCCGGTGAAACCGACCGGCTGGATGTGGCCGGGCACCTGCGGGCGATCGAAGCCCAGCTGGCCAGCCTCGGGATCACCCAGCGGCTGTTTCCGGCGGTGCTCGCGCAGGAACCCTTCCACGACGTCGCCCTGCTGGAGCATTACCGCGCCCGGGGAGCCGAGCCGGTGCTCTGCGATGCGCGTCAGCTGCATGATGCCGGTTACGACGTCATGCTCGCCCCCCTGCAGGGCTCACGCCCGGGAGACACGCTGCGCCACGACTCCCGCAGCCTCGCCCATGCCGTGATGCGCTTCTACCGCAAATCCAGGGGCCACAGATCCAGCAGCGATCTCGACTGGCTCAGCAGCAGCCGAGCCCAGTGAGCACCCACGGCGCAGGATGCCCCGCTCAGTAGGCGTCCTGCATCTCGTAGAAATCGGGCTGCACGTAGTCCTTGCGCAGGGGGAAACCCTTCCAGTCCTCGGGCATCAGCAGGCGCTTGGGATGGGGATGGCCCGAGAAGCTGATGCCGAACATGTCGAAGGTTTCCCGCTCCTGCCAGTCGGCACCCCGGAACAGGCCGTAGAGGGTGGGAATGGTCAGGTCGCCACTGCGCTCCAGGAACACCTTCAGGCGCACCTCATCGGGGGGCTGAGCGGGAGATGAACCCGGCTCCAGCGCCGCCGCCAGCTTCACCAGGTGATAGAAGCTGACCAGACGTCCGCCAGGACCTTCGTCGTAACCGCCCTGGCACTGCAGGTAATCGAAACCCCAGGCCTTGAGGGCGGCGGCCACCACAGGCAGGAACATCGGCTCCACCCCGATGATCTCGACGCCGAGGTGGTCGGCGGGCAGGGGCTGGTGGTCGAAGCCCTGGGCGGTCAGCCACTGGCTGACCGCGCCGACCGGAGCGGGGCTGAGCTCGGTGGAGGGGGTGGGATCAGGCATCGCTGGAAGAGGGTGTGGCTTCGAGGGCTTCGGGTTCCGGGGTGGCCAGGGGAAGCCCGGCCCCTGCCGCGAAGGCGGCCTTCTGCGTTTCCGCCCGCAGATAGGAACCCGTCACGATCGGCTCGACGGGCTTCATGGCGTGCTCGATGGTGAGGTACCGGTGGGTGGGCTGCAGATTGCCCCGCTCGGCGAGGGCCTCGTTGCCCACCTTCTTGCGCAGCTTGATCACCGCATCGAAGATGGCCTCCGGCCGAGGCGGGCAGCCCGGGATGTAGAGGTCCACGGGGATCAACTTGTCGACGCCGCGGACAGCCGTGGTGGAGTCGGCGGAGAACATGCCGCCGGTGATCGTGCAGGCGCCCATGGCGATCACATACTTCGGCTCGGGCATCTGCTCATAGAGCCGCACCAGAGCCGGTGCCATCTTCATCGTCACGGTGCCGGCCGTGATCAGCAGATCCGCCTGGCGCGGGCTGGAGCGGGGCACAAGGCCGAAACGGTCGAAGTCGAAGCGGGAGCCGATCAGGGCCGCGAACTCGATGAAGCAGCAGGCCGTGCCGTAGAGCAGGGGCCAGAGGCTGCTGAGCCGGGCCCAGTTGTGCAGGTCGTCGAGGCTGGTGAGGATCACGTTCTCGGAAAGATCCGAGGTGACCGTGGGGGCGCCCACCGGATTGCAGGTGGCGGCACGCAGATCGCGCAGGGCCTCGATCGAGGGGGCCTCGCTGGTTCCTGGACTGGACGGAGTGAGGGTCATCGTTCGGCTGGTCGGGGTTCCGGTTGGCTGGGAATCAGCTCCACTCGAGGGCACCCTTGCGCCAGGCGTAGGCGAGGGCCACCACGAGGATCGAAATGAAGATGAGGGCTTCGATGAAGGCCAGCAGGCCCAGGCGATGGAACGCCACGGCCCAGGGATAGAGGAAGACGGTCTCGACGTCGAAGATGACGAAGACCAGGGCGAACATGTAATAACGAATGTTGAACTGGATCCAGGCACCGCCGATCGGCTCCATCCCCGATTCGTAGGTGAGGCGACGCTCCCCATCCCTCGACTTGGGAGCTACCAGCTTGTTGGTGACCAGAGCCAGCACGGGAACGGCCGCCGCGATCAGCAGAAAGCCCAGAAAGGCGTCGTAGCCGGGAAGCACGAACATGAAAGGGCCCAACCTGGGGCGCAGTCTGGCATCCGTCGGCAGGGAACGCCTGGATAGAGTCCGATCTGACGGCAGTGGGGCCAGCGCCATGGTCAACGGGCACGACGGCGACGAGGAACGAGCTCCGGACCAGGCCAGCGGCGAGGCTCCAGGCGAGCCCGCGGCTGTGGTGGAGAGCGATCCCGACACCCACCGCTACGAGTGCCGCAGCTGCGGCTTCGTTTATGACCCCGAGGAGGGCATCCGCAAGCTGGCCATCGCGCCGGGCCTTCCCTTCACGGAGCTCGATCCGGTCAGCTTTCGCTGCCCGGTCTGCCGCAGCCGCGTCGGTGCCTTCCGCGACATCGGTCCGCGCAGCAAGCCCAGTGGCTTCGAGGAGAACCTCAACTTCGGCCTCGGCGTGAACAAGCTCACCCCCGGCCAGAAGAACGTGCTGATCTTCGGGGGCTTCGCCCTGGCCTTCGCCTTCTTCCTCTCTCTGTATTCCCTCCGCTGAGTCCCGTGAAACGCCTGTTCTCTTCCCTTCTCGGCCTGGTGCTGGCCGCGGGCCTGGCCTTCGGCCTCGGCGGCTGCGTCACCACCGGTCTGCCCGTGGCCGCCAGCAGCCCCTGGCAGCCCGTCGCCCTCGACACCCGCTCGAATCCCCTCGACCTGGCGTTCACCGATGACAGGCACGGCTTCCTGGTGGGCAGCAACCGCCTGATCCTCGAAACCGAAGACGGCGGCGCCAGCTGGGAGCCGCGCTCCCTCGCCCTGCCTGAAGACGAGAATTTCCGCCTGCTCAGCATCGACTTCACCGGCAAGGAGGGCTGGATCGCCGGCCAGCCCGGCCTGCTGCTGCACAGCACCGATGGGGGTCAGAACTGGGAGCGCCTGCTGCTCGACACCAAGCTGCCCGGCGACCCTTACCTGATCACGGCCCTGTCTCCCGGCAAGGCCGAGCTGGCCACCACCGTTGGCGCCATTTACCGCACCAGTGACGGCGGCGGCAGCTGGCAGGCCGAGGTGAGCGATGCCGCCGGTGCCGTGCGCGACCTGCGGCGTTCGCCCGACGGCCGCTATGTGAGCGTCTCGAGCCTGGGCAACTTCTTCGCGACCTGGGAGCCTGGCCAGGCCACCTGGGAACCCCACCAGCGCATCAGCAGCCAACGGCTGCAGAGCATGGGCTTCCAGCCCGATGGCAAGCTCTGGATGGTCACCCGCGGCGCCCAGCTGCGCTTCAACCCCGATGCTGCCGATGTGGAGGCCTGGAGCAAGCCGGTGATCCCGATCACCAACGGCTATGGCTACCTCGACATGGCCTGGGATCCCAAGGGCGCCATCTGGGCCGGCGGCGGCAGCGGCACCCTGCTGGTGAGTCAGGACGGCGGCTCCAGCTGGCAACGGGATCCCCTGGGGGGCTCCCAGCCCACCAACTTCACCCGGATCGTCTTCGAGGGCGATGACAAGGGCTTCCTGCTGGGCGAGCGGGGCAGCCTGCTGCGCTGGGTGGGCTGAGGCCCTGACGGTCCCACTTGCATCCCTGTGTAACCAACCCGCTGGAGCGCACGTTCCGCCCGACCGCCAAGCCCTAAGATCAACCAGCTGATTTGCCCGCTGCTATGGCTGCCGGCTCCACCGGAGAACGTCCGTTCTTCGAGATTATTACGAGCATCCGTTACTGGGTGATCCACGCCGTCACACTGCCGGCGATCTTTCTGGCGGGCTTCCTGTTCGTCTCCACCGGTCTGGCTTACGACGCCTTCGGCACGCCTCGCCCCGACGCCTACTTCCAGGCCCAAGAAGCCAAGGCACCCGTGGTGAGCAAGCGCTACGAAGGCAAGAGCCAGCTCGACCTGCGCTTGCAATAAGCCATGACCCAGTCACCGAGCACCACGCCCCGCAACTATCCGATCTTCACGGTCCGCTGGTTGTCGTTGCATGCGCTGGGGATCCCCACGGTCTTTTTCCTGGGTGCCCTGGCGGCCATGCAGTTCGTCCGCCGCTGAACACCGCCATGCAGCGCAATCCCAACCCGAACAACCTGCCCGTCGAACTGAACCGCACCAGCCTCTACCTGGGGCTGCTGTTCGTGTTCGTCATCGGTGTGCTGTTCACCAGCTATTTCTTCAACTGATCGGGAGACACAGCCATGAGCGGCAAGAAATCTGGTTTACCTGACGGTCGACTTCCCGACCGCCTTCCCGATGGCCGTCCGGCCGTGGCCTGGAAGAGCCGCTGGACCGAAGGGGTTCTGCCCCTCTGGCTCGTGGCCACGGCCGGCGGCATTGCCGTCATCTTCGTGGTGGGCCTGTTCTTTTACGGCTCCTACGTCGGCGTCGGTTCAGCCTGAGCCTGAGCCTCAACACCAACGATCAGGGGCCCCGATCGGGCCCCTTTTTTTGATGGCGATGAACTCAGACCCCGTGATACTCGCGATACCAGCGGGCGAAATGGCCGATCCCCACCTCCAGCGGGGTGTGGGGCGCGAAGCCCACCCAGGCCTCCAGGGCTGACGTGTCCGCGGCGGTGGCAGCCACATCGCCGGGTTGCATCGGCTCGAACTGAGGGATGGCTTTCACACCGAGAGCGTCTTCGAGCACTTCGATGAAACGCAGCAGGGGAGTGGGCTGGCTGTTGCCGATGTTGAACAACCGGTGCGGAGCCGCCGCCGTGGCGGGGTTGGGATCCAGCGGATCGAAGGAAGGATCCGGGGTGGCGGGCTTGTCGAGGCAGCGGATCACCCCCTCGACGATGTCATCGATGTAGGTGAAGTCACGCAGCATGCGGCCATGGTTGAACACCCGGATCGGTTCTCCCGCGAGGATCGCCTTGGCAAAGAGCATCGGCGCCATATCCGGACGACCCCAGGGGCCATAGACGGTGAAGAAGCGCAGACCCGTGGCCGGCAGCCCGTAGAGGTGGCTGTAGGTGTGGGCCATCAGTTCATTGGCCTTCTTGGTGGCCGCGTACAAGCTCACCGGATGGTTCACCGGATGCTGCTCAGAAAAAGGCATCCGCCGGTTGCCGCCATACACCGAGCTGCTGGAGGCATACACCAGGTGCTCAACTCCGTGGTGGCGGCAGCCCTCGAGGATGTTCCCGAAACCCACCAGGTTGCTCTGGATGTAAGCCGAAGGGTTCTCGATCGAATAGCGAACCCCCGCCTGGGCGGCGAGGTGGATCACCGCGCGGGGGCGCTCGGTCGCGAAGAGCTCCGCCAGAGCGGATCCGTCCTCAAGGGTCAGTTCACGGAAGCGGAAACCACTCCCCTGATCTGAGACCGGCAGGCGCTGCAAACGGCTCAGCCGGGCTCGCTTCAGGGCCGGATCGTAGTAGTCGTTGAGATTGTCGAGACCAACCACGCTGTCGCCACGCCGCAACAGCACCTCGGTGACCGCAGCTCCGACGAAGCCTGCCGCTCCGGTGACCAGCACCGTCATGGCTTCTCAAGGCCCAGCACGGAGCGGAAATGGGCAATCGTGGGGCCGAGGCCATCCTCAAGGGACACCTGCGGTTCCCAGCCCAGTTCAGCGCGGGCAAGATCAATCACGGGTTGGCGCTGAAGGGGGTCATCCTGCGGCAGCGGCAGGTAAGTGAGCGGCAACTCAGGATTGATGCGTTGCAGCACCAGCTCTGCCAGTTGCCGGATCGTGAATTCACCGGGGTTGCCGATATTGATCGGGCCGGTGTGGTTGCCGTTCATCAGCCGGATGAGACCCTCCACCAGATCATCCACATAGCAGAAACTACGAGTCTGACTGCCATCGCCGTAGAGGGTCAAAGGCTGTCCGCGCAGAGCCTGAACGATGAAGTTACTCACCACACGCCCATCATCGGGGAACATGCGCGGACCGTAGGTGTTGAAGATCCTGGCCACACGGATCTCCGTGCCATGCATGCGCATGTAATCGAAGCAGAGGGCTTCGGCAATGCGCTTGCCCTCATCGTAGCAAGAGCGAATCCCGATGGGATTGACACTCCCTCGATAACTCTCAGGCTGGGGATGAACCTCTGGATCACCATACACTTCACTGGTGCTGGCCAACAGCAGCCGTGCGCCCACCCGCCTGGCCATGCCCAGCATGTTGTAAGTCCCGAGAAAGCTCGTTTTCGCTGTCTTGATCGGATTCGACTGGTAGTGCCTCGGTGAAGCCGGACAGGCCAGATGCCAGATCCGATCGACCTCCAGACGGATCGGCTCGGTGACGTCGTGGCGAATCAGCTCAAAATGGGGATGGCCGATCCAGCGGGCCACATTGGCTTTGCTTCCGGTGTAGTAGTTGTCAAGGCAGATCACCTCCTCGCCCGCCTCCATCAGCCGGTCGACGAGGGTGGAGCCCACGAAGCCGGCACCGCCAGTGACGAGATGACGAAGAGGGGATGGAGTCATGGATTCAGCCTTCTCCCACAAGCCAGACCCTAAGACCAGCCGCCTGGGCAGCCTCAGAATCGGTCACCCCGCGCACATCGAACAGCCAGGCAGGTCGGCGCATGCGTTCAGAGATTGCAGGCCAGTCGAGTTCAGCAAAGTGGCGCCATTCCGTGAGCACGATCACCGCGTCGGCACCCTCCACGGCGTCCAGCACCCCGGACGCAGGCTGCCAGCTGCCCTCGTCAGCCAAGCCTAGGCCGGGAGCTGAGGGCCCATGGCCAAGGTCCCTGGCGATCTGGTCGGGTCCTACCTTCGGGTCATGAATCGCCAGGTGCGCACCCTCTTCGAGCAGATCGCGGCAGATGCTGATCGCTGGTGATTCGCGGGTGTCATTGGTGTCGGCCTTGAAGGCGAACCCCAGCACCGCCAGGCGCTTGCCGCTAATGGTGCCGAACAGGCGACTCACCACCAGCCGGGCAATGCGCTGCTGCTGCCAGCTGTTGAGATCCACCACCTGCTCCCAGTACTGGGCCGCCTGCTCCAAGCCGTAGTGACGGCAGAGATACACCAGATTGAGGATGTCCTTGCGAAAGCAACTGCCACCAAAACCCGGACCGGCAGAGAGAAATTTCGGGCCCAGGCGAGAATCAGCACCTATGGCCCGGGCCACCTCCTTGACATCGGCGCCGGTGGCCTCACAGAGGGCACCAATGGCATTGATCGAGGAAATCCTCTGGGCCAGAAAGGCATTGGCCGTGAGCTTGGAGAGTTCACTGCTCCAGAGATTGGTGCGCAGAATCCGCTCAGGGCTGACCCAATGGGAGTAAATCTCTGCCAGGATATCGATGGAGTTCGGATCATCACCACCAATCAACACACGGTCGGGATTTTCCAGGTCGGAGATGGCTGTTCCTTCCGCCAGAAACTCAGGATTGGAGAGCACAGAAAATGTTTTGGCTGCTCCTTCGGAGCCATCCTGAGCCGCGGAAAGGATGACCTGAATCGTTTCGGCGGTGCGCACCGGCAGGGTGCTCTTCTCCACAACGATCGTGTGCCCTCGGGCCTGGGCGGCCACCTGGCGGGCCGAGGCCTCGATCCAGCGCAGATCGGACGCCTGCCCGGCCCCGAGGCCCTTTCTCTTCGTGGGAGTATTCACCGAGAGGAAGATCATATCGGCCGCTGCAATCGCCCCATCCACCTCGGTGGTGAAATGCAGATTGCGACCTCGGCATCGGGCCACCACATCCGCCAGGCCTGGCTCGTAGACGGGAAGCCTGCTCAGATCAGCATCATTCCAGGCGGCAATTCGCTCGGCATTGAGATCGACGAGAGTGACCTGGATGTGAGGGCAGCGGTCGGCAATCACCGCCATGGTGGGTCCACCCACATAACCCGCGCCGATGCAGCAGATGGTCTGAACAGTCTTCACAGGGCGATGACAGGGAAGGGACTCAGGCATGAGAAGCTTCTCATGCTCATTGGCAAAGAAGACGTCTTAGCAGCTCCTGCGGCCCCAGTCGCTCCTCTTCGGGGGTCCTACCGCTGCGGCGCAGGTCCTTGAGCAGCACCACCCCCTGCTCCGCTTCCCCCTCGCCGATCACCACAGCCCAGGGGGCCCCGCAGCGATCGGCCCGCTTGAGCTGCTTGCCGAAGGCGGACCCGGTGAGATCAAGCTCCACCATCTGGCCGGCCTGGCGCAGCTGGCGGGAGAGCACCAGCGCCTGGCGTTCGGCCGCTTCGCCGCGGCTGACCACGTACACATCCGGCACCGGCACCGTAGGGAGCGCTCCCTCTGCCGCGTCCCGTTGGGCGCACAGCAACACCAGCCGCTCGAGGCCGATCGCCCAGCCGATCGCCGCCGTGGGAGCACCGCCCAGTTGCTCGATCAGGCCGTCGTAACGACCGCCGCCGCAGACTGTGCCCTGGGCCCCGAGCTGGCTGCTGGTGATCTCGAAGGCCGTGTGGGTGTAGTAGTCGAGGCCCCGCACCAGGCGGGGGCTGAGCTGGTACGGAATCTCCAGCGCCTCAAGGCAGCGGCGCACCGCCTCGAAGCGCTCACGGCTGGCGTCGCTCAGGCTGTCGATCAGCAGCGGTGCCTCAGCCAGCACGGCCTGGGTGTCAGGGTTCTTGCTGTCGAGGATGCGCAGGGGATTGGTGCTGATCCGCTCCCTGGATTCCGCATCGAGCAGCTCGCGGCGCTCCTCCAGCCAGGCGACCAAGGCCGTGCGGTAGGCGGCACGGTCGGCGGGATCGCCGAGGGAATTGAGCTCCAGCGCCAGGCCGCCGACCCCAAGCTCGCTGAGCAGGTCCCAGGCGATCGCGATCGCTTCGGCATCGCTGCGGGGGTCGGCAAATCCCAGAAACTCGATCCCCACCTGGTGGAACTGGCGCTGCCGCCCGGCCTGGGGACGCTCGTAGCGGAACATCGGCCCCGTGTACCAGAGGCGCTGGGGCCCCTGGCTGAGCAGGCCATGCTGCAGGGCGGCGCGCACCACCGAGGCGGTGCCCTCGGGCCGCAGGGTGCAGCTGCGCTCCCCACGGTCCTGGAAGGTGTACATCTCCTTGCCCACCACATCGGTGGCTTCGCCGATGCCGCGGGCAAACAGCTCGGTGACCTCCAGCAACGGCGTGCGGATCTCCCTCAGACCAGCCCGCTGGAACTGCGAGCGGGCCAGGGCTTCCACGTGCTGCCACAGCGGCATCTGCTCCGGAAGCAGATCGACCATGCCCCGAAGGCTCTGCAGCTTGTCCACGCCCGCGTTGCTCACTCGCTCACAGTTTGCGGGATCACTGAGGCCGGCCTTCAGCGAACGCCCAGCCATTTGTGGCTCTGCAGGCTGAGGCGCCAGGCCGGATGGCGCCGCACGTGCTGGACCGCCAGTTCCTGACCCGCCGCGCTCCCCCAGGAAGGTTGCAGCAACAGCTGGGGCAGCGCTCCCTCCACCGGGCGGGCGGAGCACACGGCGGCAGCCATCGTCTCAGCGAAGGCCAGATCAGCGATCTCGTGGATCACCACCTTGAGCTCATGGCAGGCGGCCAGCAGCTCGGCGGTGGGCGGCCGGTGGCGCTTGGGCGAGAGGGTGATCCATTCGAAGCGGCCGCTGAGCGGGTCGACGCCGCTGGTTTCCAGGTGCAGGGGGAGCTGCGAGGGGCCGACGCCGAATCCTTGCCGCAGGGCCTCACAGAGCGGATCGAGGTTGTGATGCAGGGGTTCACCACCGGTGATCACCACGAAGGCAGCACCCTCGGCTGCCGCCAAGGCGGCGCTCGCCGCCAGATCCTGGAGGTGGCGGTGGGGATGGGCGTCCGCCGGCCAGGAGTGCTTGGTGTCACACCAGCTGCAGCCCACCGAGCAGCCGGCCAGCCGGATGAAGAAGGCGCTGCGGCCAGCGTGAACTCCCTCGCCCTGCAGGGAGTGGAAGGTTTCCACCACCGGGAGTCCGGCTGGGGGCACGGCCACGGCACGACAACACGTCACTTTAAGAAGCGGAGAGCGGACGCTCAGCGGCACAACGCAAGGCTGTACCGCCGACAGCAGCCTTGATCTGATCGAGACAGCAGCTCCGCTCAACCCCCGCTGCGGGCGTCGGCCTGCAGGAGCTCCAGATCGAGCCCCGCCCCGAGGAACTGCCGGAAATCCTGATCCAGCGTGACCATCCGGGTGGAGCCGGTGATCGCGAAAGCCGCCAGGTAGGCGTCCATCCACCTTTTTGGTGCGGCCTCAGCGAGCCCCGCCAAGCGCCACCAGAGCGATTCGATTCCGATCGGCTCGTCCACCAGGTCCACCTGAGGCAGGGCCTGAAAAGACTGAAGGGCAGCCAGAGCATCCAGGTTCGTGATCGCCGCGCTCTGGTAGGCCGTGAAGATCGCTGGGGTGGACGCCAGCCGCAGAAAACTCTGCTGGGTGGCACGGCAGAGCAGGACTGGTGTAGCGGGCGTGGCCTCAAGCAGCACCGATTGGGCGCTGCGATGGGCTGGATGGGCTTCGAAGGCCGCCGCCAGCCACACATTCACATCAAGCAGGGAGGCCAGCACGGCGGCGGTCCTCCTGCTCCAGGCAATCCTGCTCAAGTTGCAATGACGCTGCCAGATCGATCCCCGCTTTGCTGCCGGAGGGCTCACAGCGGAACACCGGAAGTCCCATTCCATCCACTGTCACCAAATCGCTGGTGGGGGGCACAGACCCTGATGCGCCGCCATGGAGCCCCTGACTGATGTAGCCAGCCACTAGCTCCTTGAGCGTGAGGCCCTGCTGCAGGGCCCGCTGCTTGGCCTGGCGCACAAGATGGTCCGGCAGGTCCAAGGTCGTTTTCATCCTTCCACCTTGCTTGCTGGCTACCCAGCTTACTGGGCAGCCAGCAAGCGGGTTAACCCTCACCAATCAGGCGGTTCACGCAGCGGCTACGCCCGCACGGGTGCCTCCTGGGACACGGCTTCCGCCCCCTGCCGCTGCGCCGCAGCGATCAGCCCGCGGAAGAGGGGATGGGGCTTACCTGGCCGGGAGAGGAATTCGGGGTGGTACTGACAGGCGGCGAAGAAGGGGTGATCCTCACGCTCGATCAGCTCCACCAGACGGCCATCGGGGGAGGAGCCACTGATGGTGTAGCCGCCTGCCTGGAAGAGATTCCGGTAGGCGTTGTTGAACTCGTAACGGTGGCGATGACGCTCATAGACCACCTCCTCGCCATACAGACGGGCCGCGAGGGTTCCCGCCGCCAGCCGGCAGGGATAAACCCCCAGGCGCATGGTGCCGCCGAGCTCGATCACATCCTGCTGCTCCGGCAGCAGGTGAATCACGGGGTGCATGCTGTCGGCATCGAGCTCGGCGCTGGTGGCGCCCGCCAGACCGGCCAGATTGCGCGCCCACTCGATCACGGCGCACTGCATGCCCAGGCAGAGCCCGAGGAAGGGCACACGCTCCTCCCGGGCCCAGCGGATCGCCGCCACCTTCCCGTCCACGCCCCGGTGACCGAACCCGCCCGGCACCACCACCGCGTCCATGCCATGCAGCAGAGCCTCGGCGCCCTGGGTCTCGATCTGCTCGGCGGAGATCCAGTGCAGGTCGAGGCTGGCATCCCGGTCGATGCAGGCGTGACGCAGGGCCTCCACCACCGAGAGGTAGGCGTCGTTGAGCTGCACGTACTTGCCCACCAGCGCCACCTTCACCGCCGCACCGGGGTTGCGCAGTTTCTGCACCAGGGCCTCCCAGCGCTCCATGTCACTGTCGCGATCCTCCAGCCCCAGCACATCCAGCACCTGACGGCAGAGCCCCTCCCGCTCCAGGGCAATCGGCACCGCGTAGATGCTGTCGGCATCGCGGGCCGCGATCACCGCTTCGCGCTGGACGCCGCAGAAGCCGCCGATCTTGGCCTTGAGCTCCTCGCTGATCGGCCGGTCGCAGCGGCAGACCAGCAGATCGGGCTGGATGCCGATCGAGCGCAGCTCCTTGACCGAGTGCTGGGTGGGCTTGGTCTTGATCTCCCCGGAGGTGCCGATGTAGGGCAGCAGGGTGACGTGCACGTAGGCCAGATCGTGGCGGCCCACATCCCCGCGGAACTCACGGATGGCCTCCAGGAACGGCAGCGATTCGATGTCACCCACGGTGCCGCCGATCTCGGTGATGACGACATCCACGCCGCTGTCGGCGGCCACCCGGTGGATGCGCTCGCGGATCTCGCCGGTGATGTGGGGGATCACCTGCACCGTGCCGCCGTTGTAATCACCGCGGCGTTCCTTGTTGATCACCGCCTGGTAGATCGAGCCGGTGGTCACGCTGTTGAGGCGTGACATGGCGGTGTCGGTGAAGCGCTCGTAGTGGCCCAGGTCGAGGTCGGTCTCGGCGCCGTCCTGGGTGACGAACACCTCGCCGTGCTGATACGGGCTCATCGTGCCCGGATCCACATTCAGGTAGGGATCGAGCTTGAGGATCGAAACGCTGTAGCCCCGGGATTTGAGCAGCCGCCCCAGGCTCGCCGCCACAATCCCCTTGCCGATGCTCGAGACCACACCGCCGGTGACGAAGACGAATTTCGCCATGGGCGGAGGGCGGGCATGGGCGGACACATCAATCTATCGAGCCTGCCCGTTCAGGCGTCGAGCAGGCTGCGCAGCATCCAGGCGGTCTTCTCGTGGATCTGCAGCCGCTGGGTGAGCAGATCGGCGGTGGGCTCATCACCGGCTTCCGCCACCAGGGGGAAGAGGCTGCGGGCGGTGCGAGCCACGGCTTCATGGCCCATCACCAGCTCGCGCACCATCTCCAGAGCCGGGGGCTGACCCTGGGTTTCAGGAATCGAGGACAGTGCCGCGAAGCGGGCGCCGCCGAAGGGGGCCGGACAGCCCAGGGCCCGGATGCGCTCGGCGATCACATCGAGGGCCATCCAGAGCTCGGTGTACTGCTCCATGAACATCAGGTGGAGCGTGTTGAACATCGGCCCGGTCACGTTCCAGTGGAAGCCGTGGGTCTTGCCATAGAGCACGTAGCTGTCGGCCAGCACCCGGCCGAGACCGGCCGCGATCTGCTGGCGCTGATCATCGGAGATGCCGATGTCGATCGGAGGGGCGGTGATGGCGGGGACGTTGCTCACGGGACCAGGTCGGACTGATTTCGGTTTAGCCCAGCGCCGGGTCAGCCGTCCAGGCTGGCGAGGTAGCCATGCACCCGGCCGCGGCGGGCCGGCTGGCGCAGCTTGTGCAGGGCCCGCGTTTCGATCTGGCGCACCCGCTCCCGTGAGAGCTGCATCCCCTCGCCGATCTGGGCCAGGGTGCGGGGGGTGTCGTCTGTGAGGCCGAAGCGCAGGCGGATCACCTCGGCCTCCCTCTGGCTGAGTTCATCGAGCAGGGCGTCGAGGTCGCTGTGCAGCTGCTGGCGGGTGAGGCACTGCTCGGGGGTGTCGCTGGTGGCCTCCAGCAGATCCCCCAGGGGGGTGTCCTGGTCGCGGCCCACCTTGGCCTCCAGGGAGATCGAGCGGGGCACCCGCAGCAGCGTGAGACGCACGGCCTCCTGACTCCACTGCAGGGCCTCGGCCAGCTCGGCGAGGGTGGCGGTGCGGCCGTGGTCGCTGGCGAACTGGCGCTGGGCCTTCTTGATCCGGTTCAGCTTCTCGGTGACGTGGACCGGCAGGCGAATGGTGCGGCTCTGGGTGGCGATCGCCCGGGTGACGCCCTGGCGGATCCACCAGTAGGCGTAGGTGCTGAAACGGAAGCCGCGGGTGGGGTCGTACTTCTCCACCGCGCGCTCCAGGCCGAGGGTGCCCTCCTGAACCAGATCGAGCAGCTCCACACCCCGTTTCTGGTATTTCTTGGCCACGGCCACCACCAGGCGCAGGTTGGCCTGGATCATGCGGTCGCGGGCCCGGCGGCCGCGCAGCAGCCGTTGCTGGAGATCGCCGAGGCTGAGCCCCAGGCAAGTCGCCCATGTCCTGTGGCCCTCCTGAAGGAGACGCCGCAGCTCAGGCAGGGGCAGGTCGCAGGCTTCCGCCCACTGGCCATGGGAGGGCTGATGGGTGAGGCGGCTGGCCAGCCGCTGGCGCACCAGCTCCAGATCGACCATGGTCTGGAGGATCGGCAGCTCACTGGCCTTCTCCAGCCTGTGGCTCAGCAGCGCCTCACGGGCCCGTACCTGGCGGGCGAGAAGCAACTCCTCCTCCTGGCTGAGCATGTCCACCCGGCCGATGTCCTGGAGGTAGAGCCGCACCAGATCGGCACTGCCACGGCCGGGCAGGCGCGAGCCGTCCCGAACGGCCCGGGTGGAAGCCGAGCCGCTGTCTGGACCGGCCTCGAGATCGCTCGGCTCCTCGAGTTCGGGACTGCCTGGAAGCGCTGGTGTGGACCCTGAGGACACGAACCCTGGTCGGAGTCCCTTCACCATCGTGTTGCCACAAAAAAGCAGCGCGAAACAGAAGGTTTCTCTTCAGGATCAGGCGGGTCTCGCCGCGCTCACTCGGGCTCGACCCAGGTGCTGGCCACGTGCAGGTCGTCCAGTTGCTGGGGGGCGACGCCGGCGGGGGCCTTGGTGAGCAGGCAGCGGGCCTGCTGGGTTTTCGGGAAGGCGATCGTGTCGCGGATCGACTCCTCGCCGGCCAGCAGCATCACGATCCGGTCCACCCCGAAGGCCAGGCCGCCGTGGGGCGGGGCTCCCAGGTCGAGGGCCTCCATCAGGAAACCGAACTGGCGCTCGGCCTCCTCCAGGGGCAGGCCGATGGTCTGCAGCACCTGGCGCTGCAGCTCCGAATCGTGGATGCGCAGGGAACCGCCACCCAGCTCCAGGCCGTTGAGCACAAGGTCGTAGGCCTGGGCGCGGGCCGTGGGCAGGGTGGTGGCCCACTGGGCCGGATCGGCCCCGAGGTCGTCGGTGTTGGGGGCGCAGAAGGGGTGGTGCAGTGCCTCGAGCCGGTTCTCGCCCTCGTTGAACTCGAACATCGGAAAATCCACCACCCAGAGGAAGTTCCAGCTGTCGTTCTCCCGGTCGGGTTTGACCATTCCCAGTTCGCGGGCCAGGAACTGACGCACCCGGTCGAGGGCCTTGTTGACCGTGGCGGTGTCCCCGGCGCCGAACAGCAGCAGCGTGCCGGGCTCCGCGCCTGTGCGTTCCAGCAGCTCGGCCCTGGTCCCGGCACTGAGGTTGTCCTTGATGGCACCGATGGTGTCGATCTCGCCGCCCTCGCGCACGCGGATGAAGGCCAGTCCTCCGGCTCCGGCGGCCTGGGCCTCGCTGAACACATCCCCACCGGGCTTGATGCGCACGTTGGAGAGGGCCTCATTGCCGCCGGGCACGGCGATGCACTTCACCGAGCCGCCGGCCGCCACGGCGCCCGAGAACACCTTGAAACCCATGCCGGCCACCAGGTCGCTGACATCGCTGAGCTCCATGCCGTAGCGGGTGTCGGGCCGGTCGGTGCCGTAGCGCTCCATGGCCTCGTGCCAGGTGAGGCGCGGGAAGGGGCGCGGCAGTTCCACCCCCTTCACCGTTTGCCAGATGGTGGCGATCAGGGCCTCGTTGAGCTCCAGGATCTGCTCCTGGTCCATGAAGCTCATCTCGATGTCCAGCTGGGTGAACTCCGGCTGACGGTCGGCCCTGAGGTCCTCGTCGCGGAAGCAGCGGGCCACCTGGTAGTAACGCTCGATGCCGCCCACCATCAGCAGCTGCTTGAACAGCTGGGGCGACTGGGGCAGGGCGAACCACTCGCCGCCGCACACCCGCGACGGCACCAGGTAGTCGCGGGCCCCCTCGGGGGTGGAGCGGGTGAGCACCGGGGTTTCCACCTCGATGAAGCCCTGCTCCTCCAGGAAGCGACGGGCGGTCTGGATCGCGCGGGCCCGCAGGCGCAGGTTGCCGTTCATGCGCTCGCGGCGCAGGTCCAGGTAGCGGTGTCGCAGCCGCAGCTCTTCGCGGGTGTTCTCCTCGTCGTGCACCGACACGGGGAAGGGCAGGGGCCTGCGCACGGCATTGAGCACCGTCAGCCGGCTGGCGAGCACCTCCACCTCACCGGTGGCCAGGCGGGTGTTGAGCGACTCCTGGGGCCGCAGCCGCACCCGGCCCTGCACCTGGACCACCGTTTCATTGCGGAGGTGTTCGGCCACCGCGAACGCCTCGGGCCCCAGGTCGGGATCGACGGTGATCTGGACGGTGCCGCTGCGGTCGCGCAGATCCACGAAGATCACCCCGCCGTGGTCGCGGCGACGGTCGACCCAACCGCTCAGCTCAACGACCTGATCGACGCTGCTGCTGCGCAGATCGCCGCATCCGTGGCTGCGCATGGAGAAAGGAACTCAATCCGCGAGTGTCCCATGGCGCCCGCCTGGCCAAAGCTCTCAGGCGCGCCGGTAGAAGGGCCGCCTGACCACCACGGCGGGCTCCGCCTTGCCGCGGATCTCCACCGCCAGTTCCGTGCCCACCCGGGCGGCGTCGGCCGGCACGTAGGCCAGGGCGATCGCCTCCCCCAGGGTGGGTGACCAGGTGCCGCTGGTGACCTCCCCCACCACCTGGCCAGCGTGCAGCACCGGATAGCCATGGCGCGCGATCGCCCGGCCCTGCAGCTTCAGGCCCACCAGGCGCCGGTTCACCCCCTCAGCGCTCTGGCGCTCCAGCGCTTCGCGGCCGATGAAGGCCGCCGGCATCTCCAGGTGCACCAGCCAGCCCAGGGAGGCCTCCAACGGGGTGGTGCCGCTGTCCATGTCGCTGCCGTAGAGGTGCATGGCCGCCTCCAGGCGCAGGGTGTCACGGGCGCCGAGACCGCAGGGGGTCACCCCCTCCGCCAGCAGCTGGGTCCAGAGGGCGACGCCGGCGTTGCGATCCAGCAGCAGCTCCACCCCGTCTTCGCCGGTGTAGCCGGTGCGGGCCACGAAGGCGGTGGCGCCGGCGGCTTCAGCCGCCGCGGTGCCAGCCAGCTGGATGCTGCGGTGACCGAAGCGGGGCAGGCCGCCCAGGTCGGCGGCCGCCAGAGCCTCCAGCCGGGCGATCGCCTCGGGGCCCTGCAGGGCCAGCAGCACCCCATCGGCCTTGCGGTCGCTGATCAGCAGACCAGCGGGCTCCAGCTGGCTGCGCAGCCAGGCGGTGTCGGCCTCGGCGCAGCCGGCGTTGATGATCAGCAGCACTTCATCGGCTGGGCCCTCGTTGTCTTCAGGCCGGCCCAGGTCGTAGACGATCAGGTCGTCGCGGATGCCGCCGGCCTCGTTGAGCAACACGGTGTAGGTGGCTTCACCAGGGCCGATCCGGAACAGGTCGCTGGGCACCAGGGCCTGCAGGGCGTCCTTGGCGCCATCACCGCGCAGGCGCAGCACGCCCATGTGGGAGATGTCGAAGACACCGCAGGCCTGACGCACCGCCCTGTGTTCCTGCACAAGGCCCTGGAACTGCACAGGCATCTCCCAGCCCTCGAAGGGCACCAGACGGGCGCCGGCATCGCGGCAGGCCCCATGGAGAGGCGTTCGCTTCAGGGAGTCCGCCATGGGATGGGCTGTCGCGACTGCTGGCGGGATCCTATGGACGCCGGTCCAGGGGACGCAGGCCCAGGACCGCAGATCCTGAACACGCCCTCCGGGCAAAACCGAAGACTTCCGGCAGGTTCGGTTTTTCCTCTGGCCTGATCAAGGCAAGGTCATTACCTTGGGTGCCCTGGATGGGTCGTGCCCATGGGCCAGCGCCCGAACTGTCGTAGCTGCAATCACTGCCAGGCTCCCGAGGCCTCCTTCGGCGGCGCGGAGCAGAGCTGGTGCCAGATGCGACGACTGGCGATCCACCCTGAACTGGCCGCGGATCTGTGGTGCCACCACTGGACCCCCCGTCCCCCCCGGTTGCCCAGCGTCGATCACTCCGTGGTGGCCATCCCGACATCGCCCAACCGCCAGCTCGCTCTCACCGACCTGCTGGTGGCCGCCAGTTGAGCTTCAGCCGGGCGTGGATTGATTTCGCAGCATTTTCGCCGCATCGTGTCATCCAGATAGCCAACTGAAAAGCGCAGTGCGCGCCATGCTGAGCGTTCTGATCCCTGCATGGAGGTAGTTGATTGGTTGCACTCGCACCCGCAACGCCGGTTGAACTGATGGCGTCCCAGGTGGACGGTGAAACCCTCACCCTGCCCACCGGCTCCCATGTCTTTCACCAAGGTGATCTCGCCCGTGCCATCTACGGAGTCCGCAAGGGCATCGTCGAACTGATCGACCCCTCGAGAAATCGCCTCTGCTACCGCCACGGCGAGCTGTTCAGCTACGAAGACATCGCCTGGCGCGGCGGCTACTTCCGCAACGAGGCCATCGCCCGCACCCCGGTGGAACTGGTGAAGCTGGAGCGATTGAACTTCCTCAACCTGCTGCACAACCACCCCACGCTGGCGGTGGTGCTGATCGGGCAGCAGCATGAACGGCTGCGGGAGCAACGGTCCAGCGGCTCCTACTCCTACTGAGCCTGGCCGAGCAGCAGCAGCAGGCTGCGGGTCACCTTCGCCGCCAGCACCGCGCTCACGCCACTGGGATCCAGGCCGGGGGCCAGTTCCACCACATCGGCCGCCACCAGCCGGTGGTGGCGCAGTTCCTCCAGCAGCCCCGCGAAGTGGCCCCAGTGGTAGCCCCCGGGCTCCGGGGTGCCCGTACCGGGCAGGACGGCCGGATCGAACCAGTCGAGGTCAACGGTCAGGTAGATCGGCCGGCCCCGCAGGGGTGCGAGAGCCACCGCCAGCTCCGCCTGAAGCCGCTCGGGCTGCAGCGACAGGCCCGGGCCCTGCCCCACCAGCCGGCCACTGCGGCGCAGCTCCTCGAACTCCTCGCGGGTGCCGCTGCGGATCGCCACCTGCAGCAGATCGCCGGAGGGGAGCACCTCCAGGCAGCGACGCATGGCACAGGCATGGCTGTGGTGGGCGCCCAGCCAGCTCTGGCGCAGATCGGCGTGAGCATCGAGCTGCACCAGGGCCAGGTCGGGATGGCGGGCGGCCACGGCGGCCACGGCGCCGCTGCTGATCGAGTGCTCACCGCCGAGCATCAGCGGCCGCAGCCCCAGCTCCAGCACCGCGCTGGTGGCCTCGCCGACAGCAGCCACCACAGGCTCGGGCGCGCCGAAGGGAATGGCCAGCGCCCCCAGGTCGGCGAAGGCGAGGTCGTCGAGATCGAGATTCAACTGGGGGTCATAGGTTTCCAGCCCGCTGCTCACCTCCCGGATCGCCGCCGGCCCGAAGCGGGTGCCCGGCCTGAAGGAGGTGGTGCCGTCGTAGGGCACCCCGAAGAGGCCCACCCGGCAACCCTCGGGGTCACGTCGTGATCCCATGAAGATGGCGCCGTCGCGATCGAACAGGTCGGACTCGAAACGATCCAGCGCAGCGGACACAGCCATGGGCTCAGGCCTGGGGGTGGTCAAGGGCCCGCTCGATGCCGGCGGGAATGGCGTCGAAGGCACCGCGCTGCCAGCGGGGCGACCAGATCTCACAGCCATCCGCCACCGCCGCGGCCCGCTCGGGCCTGGGCTCCAGATAGCGGCGGCCGTCGACGGCCGCGAAGGTCCAGCTCCACCAGCCGCTGGGGTACATCGGCACCCAGCCATAGAGGGGATCGGCGTGGCCGAACACGTCCCGCAGCAGCCGCACGGTGGCCAGGTGCACCTCACGAAAGGCCTCGGGGGATTCGCTCTGGGTGGCAAACACACCTCCGGACCGCAGCAGGCGGCGGCACTGCTGGAAGAAGGCCCGGTTGAACAGGCCCTCAGCTGGGCCTGCGGGGTCGGAGCCGTCCACGATCACCACGTCGTAACTGGCGGCGGGGGCCGCCGACACCCAGGCGATGCCATCCCCCACGGTGAGCTGAAAGCGTGGGTCGTCCCAGCAGCCTCCACCGAGGGAGGGCAGGTAGCGCCGGGCGCACTCCACCACCAGTCCATCGATCTCCACCAGATCGAGGTGCTGCACGCCGGGGTGGCGCAGGCACTCCCGGGCCGTGCCACCGTCGCCGCCGCCGATCACCAGCACCCGCTCGAGGTTGGCGGCGGCACACAGGGCCGGATGCACCAGCGGTTCGTGGTAGTGACGTTCCTGGCCCTCGGCCGTCATCCAGCAGCCATCGAGCAGCAGCCCTTTGCCGTAGCGCCGGCTCTCGATGATCGTGATCCGCTGGTAGGGGCTGGACTGCTCCAGCAGCACCTGGGCTTCCAGGCCGTAGCGCACGCCCTGGTGAATTTCATCCACCCAGCCAGCGGTTGGATCCATGGCTGCTGACTCCCGGAGCCGCCCTAGCTAAGCCTCCAGAGGAGCACCCTGTCACCCAGGCGTCCCTGAGCCCGCACCATCGATGACTCTGAGCCGATGACCCTGACCCGACGGGAGTGGCTGCAGCGCGCAGGCCTGGCCGCCGGCGCGCTGGCCCTGCCCGGGCTGAGCC
>NZ_JAYGIA010000087.1:0-23746 GCF_034931165.1 Synechococcus sp. BA-124 BA4
GTGCAGACCGCTGGCCAGGTGCAGCCCGGCTCGCAGCGCCGCCGCCAGATCGGCCTTCAGCTCCGGAGGCAGCTGCCCGCCGGACGGAGCCAGCCCCACCACCGCCACCTCCGGCCGGTAAGCCAGCGCGGCGTTGAGATCGGCCACGATCGGCACCCGCCGGGAGATGCCGGTGATGGGCTCGAGTTCAGCGCCCGCATGGGCCGGATCCACCACGGCCACCACCGGACCCTGCCGGTAGCGCAACATCGCCAGGCCCGTCTTGCCCGACAGGTTGTCCAGGCCGCCGTGGAGCAGCAGCACCACGGGCGCATCGGCGCTCAGCACGGGTCACTCGCCGACCTGGGGCCGTCGACCTCGATCACCCCCAGCCCAGGATGGATGGAGGGCAGCAGGAGGTCCGCCCGGAGCTCCGGGCCTTCGAAGGGGTCATCGATCAGGTTCAGATGGCTGTCGAGGTCGGGCCAGCGCACCAGCGGCAGCAACTGGGAGGCCGCTCCATTGAGCAGGGCGCTGTCGGAGTAGCAGCCCAGCATCAGCTCGAGCCCGAGGCTGCGGGCGGTGCGGGCCATCAGCAGCGCCTCACTGAGGCCGCCGCTCTTGAGGAGCTTGATGTTCACCCCATCGACATGGGGGGCCAGGCGCAGCAGGTCGGCCAGAGTCCAGCAGCTCTCATCGGCCACCAGGGGAATCGGGCAGCTCAGATCGAGGGCCGCGAAGCCGGCCGTGTCGGCGTCGGGGTCGAGCTGGGCGGGCAGCGGCTGTTCCACCAGCACCACCCCCTGCTCCGCCAGCCAGGGAATCAGCTGCTGGGCCGTGGCCAGATCCCAGCCGCCGTTGGCATCCACCTGCAGCTCACTGACCCTGCCGGCGGCACCGGCCCGTTCCTGCAACCTCTGCACCACCGCCAGCACCAGGGCCCGGTCGTGATCCGGGCCATCAGGGCTGCCCAGCTTCAGCTTCAGCCGCCTGGGCCAGCAGCCCAGGCGGTCCTGCCAGAGATCCAGCCGGGCCAGCACCTGCTCAACCCCAGCCAGGCCGAGGGTGACGCTGGTGGGGCTGCAGGCGGCCCGATCCAGGCCCCAGAGACGCCAGAGGGGCTGACCCAGCTTCTGGCCCCACCAGTCATGCAGAGCCAGGTCGATGGCGCAGCGGGCCGGTGGCGACAGGGGGGCCAGCCAGGGCTCGAGCGCCTGAAAGGCCGGTAGTTCCGCGCTGAGACTCCGCCCTTCGGCGGAAGCGAAGCGTGCCAGCAGGGCCTCCAGTTCAGCGGCGACCGTTTCGGTGGCGTAGGCCCGCTGACCAGTGTCGAACCCCCCGGCTTCGCCACGCCCCACCAGCCCCTCGTGCGCCAGCTCGACCACCAGCCGCCGCACCGAAGCCGTGGTGCCCCGGCTGATCGCCAGGGGCACCGCCTTGGTGAGCGTGATCCAGCGAAGGCCTGCCTGCATCGCACAAGTTTCGGCCATGGTCGAAACTTGTGCGATGAGCGTGACCACCACAACAGCGAGTGCCACAGCAGCGGCACGACCCGGGACCGCACAGCCCGGCAGCTACTGGATCACCACCTTCGGCTGCCAGATGAACAAGGCCGATTCCGAGCGCATGGCCGGAATCCTCGAAGGCATGGGCTATCACCCCGGGAGCGATGAGCACAGTGCCGATCTGGTGCTCTACAACACCTGCACGATCCGCGACAACGCCGAGCAGAAGGTGTACAGCTACCTGGGCCGTCAGGCCCAGCGCAAGCGCAGCAACCCCCACCTCACGCTGGTGGTGGCCGGCTGCGTGGCCCAGCAGGAGGGCGAGTCGCTGCTGAGGCGGGTGCCGGAACTCGACCTGGTGATGGGCCCCCAGCACGCCAACAGGCTGGGCACTCTGCTGGAGCAGGTGGCCAGCGGCCAGCAGGTGGTGGCCACCGGCGAGCATCACATCCTCGAGGACATCACCACCGCCCGCCGCGATTCCCAGGTGTGCGCCTGGGTGAATGTGATCTACGGCTGCAACGAGCGCTGCACCTACTGCGTGGTGCCCTCGGTGCGCGGCAGGGAACAGAGCCGCAGCCCGGGGGCCATCCGCCTGGAGATGGAGGGGCTTGCGGAGCGGGGCTTCAAGGAGATCACCCTTCTGGGCCAGAACATCGATGCCTATGGCCGCGACCTGCCCGGCATCACCCCGGAAGGCCGCCGCGAGCACACGCTCACCGACCTGCTCCACCATGTCCACGACGTGGAGGGGATCGAGCGGATCCGCTTCGCCACCTCCCATCCCCGCTACTTCACCGAGCGTCTGATCGACGCCTGCGCTGAGCTGCCCAAGCTCTGTGATCACTTCCACATCCCTTTCCAGAGCGGTGATGACGACGTGCTGAAGGCGATGGCACGCGGCTACACGGTGGAGCGCTACCGCCGGATCCTCGAGCGGATCCGGGAGCGCATGCCCGATGCGGCGATCAGCGCCGATGTGATCGTGGCCTTCCCCGGCGAAACCGACGCCCAGTACCGCCGCACCCTGGCCTTGATCGAGGCGATCGGCTTCGACCAGGTGAACACCGCCGCCTACTCGCCCAGACCCAACACTCCCGCCGCCGACTGGCCCGGTCAACTGCCGGAGGCCGTGAAGGTGGAGCGGCTGCAGGAGCTCAATGCCCTGGTGGAGCGCACCGCACGGCAACGCAGCGAGCGCTACCGGGGACGCATCGAGCAGGTGCTGGTGGAGGGCACCAACCCCCGGGACCCCGCTCAGCGCATGGGCCGCACCCGCACCAACCGGCTGACCTTCTTCCCGGACCGCGCCCCATCCCCCGGCCACGGGGAGCGCGACGGCGCCGTCATTCAGCCGGGTGATCTGGTGAATGTGCGGATCGAGGAGGTGCGTGCCTTCTCCCTCACCGGGGTGGCGGTGGGCTGAGACGCGGGGCGCTGATACGTTTGGCGCCGATCCGGATCCAGCCGACCCCATGCCCAGCCCCCCCCGCTGCGTCGGCCTGGTGTTCGGGGGGGCTTCCGACGAGCACGCCGTCTCGATCCGCTCGGCCATCACCGTGGTGGGCGGCCTCAGGGGGGGGGAGAACCTTGTTCGCTACCGGGTTCGGCCGTTCTACATCGATCGTGACGGCCGCTGGTGGGGGCCCGAACTGGCGGAGGCCGTGCTCTCCAGCGGCGAGCCACCGCCTGATGGGCAGCTGATCGGGACGGCTGCAGATCCTTCGCTGACGGGTCCGGGCTTCCGGGGCCTTCCCCCGGGGGCTGCTGAGGTGGACGTGTGGTTTCCGGTGCTGCACGGGCCCAATGGTGAGGATGGCACCATCCAGGGTCTGTTCGCACTGATGCAGGTGCCCTTCGTGGGCTCGGGCGTGCTCGGCTCGGCCCTGGGTATGGACAAACAGGCCATGAAAGCCGCGTTCGCCGCCGCAGGCCTGCCCCAGGTGCCCTACGCGGCCGTCCAGGCGGCTGACCTCCGCCGTGACCCTGAAGGGCTTCTCGGGCGGCTGGAGCGCGATCTGGGTTACCCCTGCTTCGTCAAGCCGGCCAACATGGGCTCCTCGGTGGGCATCAGCAAGGCCAGCGACCGCAACGCTCTGCTGCAGGGGCTGAAACTGGCCGCTGCCCTGGATCCGCGGCTGGTGGTGGAGCAGGGGGTCACGGCCAGGGAACTGGAGTGCGCCGTACTCGGCCAGGGCATGGGAGGCCGGGGCGGCCTGCAGGCTTCGGTGGTGGGGGAGATCCGCTTCTCCGCCGACTGGTACGACTACGAGACGAAGTACACCGCAGGGCTGAGCTCCACGGTGATTCCCGCAGAGCTGCCCGAGCCCGTGAGCGAGAGCGTGCGCAGCATGGCTCTGCAGGCCTGCGCCGCCGTGGCGGCTGAGGGGCTGGCCCGGGTGGATTTCTTCTACGACGAGACCGCGCAGCGGCTCTGGCTGAACGAGATCAACACCCTGCCCGGCTTCACCAGCCAGAGCATGTATCCGATGCTCTGGGCAGCCAGCGGCGTACCCCTGGTGGATCTCGTGCACCAGCTGGTGGAGAGCGCGGGAGAATGGGACGGTGGATCATCTCGAGAGGACCCGGCGGAATGAGTCACGGCTTGGTCTGGCTGCCCCTGCTGGTGGTCTTCGTGTTGCTCACGGCCCTCGGCTGGCTCGAGCGGCGCCGTCAACGGCTGTTCCGTGACTGGGCGGCGGGCTCGGAACTCGCGAAGCTCGATGGCTGCGGAGCGGCACGGCTCGCTGATGGAGTCCTGACCTGGAGCACCTTCGAAGCCGGGGTGCTCAAACCCCAGGGATCCTTCGTCATCAGCAAGCTGGAATTGCTGGAGCTGATGTCCCTGGGATCGGGTGACGCTCCCCTCACCGACGAAAGTCAGGGCAGTTGCCGGGTGAGGCTGGTGGGTGATGGCCAGCAGAAGGATGTGCCGTTCTCCGATGCCGATCGTGCCCGGCGCTGGATGGACGAACTGATGGCCCGTTCCCGTTGTGAGCTGTGAGCCCCGCACCCCAGGCGCCAGGTGTTGAACGACGGCGACAGCTGAGGCTGCAGCGCCGTCAGGAGCGCCTGCGCAACTTCTGGCGGCTAGTGGTCTTCTCCGCGGCCGCCGCGGGCCTTGGTTACGGACTTCTGCGTCAGGGCTGGACCCTGAGCAGCCCATCCCAGGTGGACGTGAGCGGCAGCGAACGCGTCAGCCGTGAGCAGGCGATCGCCGCGGCCGAGCTTCGCTTTCCCATGCCCCTGCTGACTCTCGATCCCAGGCTGCTGCGCGCGGAACTGCTGGACGCCCTGCCCGTGGAGCAGGTGACGGTGCAGCGTCTGATCCTTCCGCCCCGGCTGCGCATCGAGCTGGTGGCCCGCCAGGTGGTGGCTCGGGCGGAGCGCCGCACAGCCAAAGGGAATGAGCAGGGCTATGTCGACCGCCTGGGCAACTGGATCAGCAGCAGCCAGCAGGCCATGGGATCCAGCGGCAGCCAGCCCGAAACGGCGGTCCTGGTGCAGGGATGGCAGGCTCGCTTCAAGCCCACGATCGTGAAGCTGATCAGCCGCCGCAATGACCTGGGCAGCCCACTCAGGACCATCCGCTTCGAGCCCGATGGCACCATCTGGCTGACCACCGGCAGCCTCGGGGAGGTGAAGCTCGGCGGAGCTGACGGCGATCTCGCCCGCCGCCTCGATGTGTTGCGCTATCTGTCCGGGGAATTGCCGAAGCGAGTCCAGGGCCAGGGGGTGCGCTCGATCGACCTCAGCGACCCGGACCAACCCGAGCTGGGGCTGCCAGCTCCAGCCGTCGGTTCCGGCAATCCGAAACAGGCCGGGAACGGAGTGGATTGATGCCGTTCAGACCGCAGACTCGCCAATGGCTCGCAAACCCGCACAGGCCCATTGCGAGAAAACGCATTTCACGCAAAGGTGCCGCATCGCACAGGATTTTTCCAGTCCGCCGCCGACATAATGCTTCCCGAGATGAGTGTGAACGGTTCCCCGGGCGACCACCCCATCGCACACCAGCACACCATCCCACCAGAAGCCTTACTCGGAACCCCTTTGACCTCCTCGCCCTCCAGTAACGGCATTGTTCCCAGCCAGAGCGCCAGGATCGAAGTGATCGGTGTTGGCGGTGGCGGCAGCAATGCCGTCAACCGGATGATCGCCTCCGATCTCGATGGAGTCGGCTACCGGGTACTCAACACCGACGCCCAGGCCTTGCTGCAGTCAGCTGCCCAGCGGCGGGTGCAGCTCGGCCAGAAGCTCACCCGGGGTCTCGGGGCTGGCGGCAACCCCATGATCGGTCAGAAGGCCGCCGAGGAATCCCGCAACGAGCTTCAGGAAGCTCTGGAGGGGGCCGACCTGGTGTTCATCGCTGCCGGCATGGGTGGCGGTACCGGCACCGGCGCTGCGCCCATCCTGGCCGAAGTCGCCAAGGAATGCGGGGCCCTCACCGTGGGCATCGTCACCAAGCCCTTCGGCTTCGAGGGCCGCAAGCGCATGAAGCAGGCGGAGGAGGGGATCGCCCGCCTGGCGGAGCACGTCGACACCCTGATCGTGATCCCCAACGACCGCCTGCGGGACGCCATCTCCGGCGCGCCCCTGCAGGAGGCGTTCCGAGCCGCCGACGATGTGCTACGTCAGGGCGTCAAGGGCATCAGCGACATCATCACCCGGCCTGGACTGGTCAACGTCGACTTCGCGGATGTGCGCTCGGTCATGACCCTGGCGGGCACGGCCCTTCTCGGTATCGGCGTGGGCTCCGGACGCTCACGGGCCGTGGAGGCCGCCCAGGCCGCCATCAGCAGCCCCCTGCTCGAAGCAGCCCGGATCGATGGAGCGAAGGGCTGCGTGATCAACATCAGTGGCGGCAAGGACATGACCCTCGAGGACATGACCACGGCCTCTGAAGTGATCTACGACGTGGTCGATCCCGACGCCAACATCATCGTGGGCGCGGTCGTCGACGAGAAGCTCGAGGGCGAGATCCACGTGACGGTGATCGCCACCGGCTTCGAGGCAGGCAGCTCCTACCGCACCGAGCGACCCCGCGCGACGTTCGCCACGAGCCCGGAACTCACCCACACCGAAGCCGAGGCCGACCAGCGCGGCGCCAAGATTCCACCGTTCCTGCTCAACCGCCAGAGCCGCTCCAGCGACAGCTGATTCAAGGGGGTGACCCGGAGTCCACGCCTGCCCGGAGCATCCCGTGTGGCTGCTCCCTTCCGGTCCTGACCAGATTTGGGCGTCCGGGCCGCGTGGGTCCGAGTCGGGTTGATGGTAGCAATGGAAGCTCTGGAGGTTCCTGCCCGTGCCCCTGCGACCCGGTGATCTCGTGGCCCGCAAGCAGGAGGGTCGGCCGATCCTGATGCTGACCGCCTGGGATGCGCTCTCGGCGGCGCTGGTGGAGGAGGCCGGAGCCGAAGTGGTGCTGGTGGGCGATTCCCTGGCGATGGTGGTGCTCGGCCATGCCACCACCCTGCCGGTGACCCTGACGGAGATGATCGGCCACACCCAGGCCGTGGCCCGGGGTCTGCGCCGGCCCGAGGGGCAGCAACCGCTGCTGATCTGCGATCTGCCCTTCCTGAGCTATCAGTGCGGCGGTGATCAGGCGGTGGCCGCCGCCGGCCGGGTGCTCAAGGAAAGCGCTGCGGCGGCCGTGAAGCTGGAGGGAGGGGAACCGGAAACCGTGGCTGTGGTCGACCGGCTGGTGCGCAGCGGGATCCCGGTGATGGGCCACCTCGGTCTGACCCCCCAGTCGGTGCACAGGCTGGGTTACCGCCGCCAGGCCAGGGATCCGATCAGCCAGGAGCGCCTGAGGCGCCAGGCCCTGAATCTGGAGGCCGCCGGCTGCTTCGCCCTGGTGCTGGAGCACGTGCCGGCGGATCTGGCCGGCAGCCTGCGCCGGCAGCTGGCCATTCCGGTGATCGGAATCGGCGCCGGCGACGACTGCGACGGCCAGGTGCGGGTCACCGCGGATCTGCTGGGCCTGACCCCGAGCCAACCTCCCTTCAGTACGCCACTGCTGGCCGGGCGCCAGCTCTGCGTGGAGGCCCTCAGGGGCTGGCTGCAATCGGCGACACCTCCGGGACCGGCGGCGTCTCGGCAGGCTGATGGGCGTCCCACCAGGCCAGCAGCTCCCTCAGCACCGCATTGCTGAGGGCCAGTCCCTGCGGATCCGCCAGACGCCAGCGTCGGCCCTCCACCAGCAGCAGCCCCCGCTCGCGCCAGGGGGCCATCCAGCCGTGCAGCGATGCGCGATCAGCCTCACTCAGGCCCGCTGCCTGGGCAAGCCGCTCCAGGTTTACCCCTTCGCGTCGGCGCAGACCCACCATCAGCCACTCATCGAACGGCGGCTGCCCCGCCGCCGGGACGGCCGACCTGGTCTGCAGCCAGGCGGCATAGGCCTCCCGGGTGCGGGGCCTGGCCTGACGCTGGCCGTAGGGAGCCGACGTGGCCCCCAGTCCGAAACCCCACCAGCCGGCCCCACTCCAGTAAACGCGGTTGTGGCGGGACGCGTGCCCGGGCAGGGCGTAGTTGGAGATCTCGTAGCGGCCGAAGCCGGCGCTCCGCAGCAGCTCGCCGGTGAGGTCCATCAGGTCGGCCCCCAGATCCGGATCCGGCAGGGGCAGCTCTCCGCGCTTCTGCAGGCGCTCGAACACGGTGCCCGGCTCCACGATCAGGTCGTAGACGGAAAGATGGGGAGGCCCCAGCTCGAGGGCCTGCTGCAGCTGCTGCCGCCAGTGGGGCAGATCCTGCTCGGGGAGACCCTGAATCAGATCCAGACTCCAGCTGACCAGGTCGCCGGCGGCCTGGGCCCGGCTCAGCCAGCCGGCGGCCTGGAGCAGATGCTGACGGCGATGGCGGCGGCCGAGACGCTCCAGCACGGCGTCATCGAAGCTCTGCCCCCCCAGGCTCACCCGGTTGATGCCCAGCGCCAGCATCCCCTCCAGCCTCGGGCGGTCGAAGCTGGCCGGATCCATCTCCAGGGTGATCTCAGCTCCAGGGGAGAAGCCGAAGCGCTGGCGCAGGCCATCCAGGAGCTTCCCCATCTGCTCGGGGGTCAGCAGCGACGGGGTGCCGCCACCGATGTAGACGGTGGAGAGAGGGGCCGGGTTCTCAGAAACGGCGATCTCAGCCTGCAGCAGTGGCAGGTAGGCGGCGATCGAGGCGGAATGGGCACCGTCGGCCTTGTCCCCCAGGGGCACCACCGCGAAGTCGCAGTAGAAGCAGCGGCGGTGGCAGAAGGGGATGTGGAGGTAGGCGGCGCGGGGTGCGTTCAAGACCTGGAATGGGGTTGGGCGCGGTCGCCTTCAGGATTCGCCACATGTCCATAGGCAAATGTACGGATACCTTTCCCGGTCAAACGGGGCGGGATCAGCCATGCTGCGGGTTCTGGCCCTGGGCAGCCACAACAGGCACATGGTGGACCCGCTCATCCTGCTGCTGTTCCTGATCTCCGGCGCAGCCACCGGCTGGCTGGGGGTGGATCTGCTGCCGGAGAACCTGCTGATCGAGGTGACGAACCTCGAGGGCCTGCGCTGGGTGCTGGGAGGCTTCGGGGCCTTCTTCGGGCTGCTGGCCGGATTCTTCTTTCAGCTGCTGCGGCGCCGTCTGATGCGCCAGGTGCGCTCGATGCCCACCGACCTCCTGGTGAGCCGCGCCGTGGGGCTGATCCTGGGCCTGCTGGTGGCCAACCTGCTGCTGGCCCCGATCCTGCTGCTTCCCCTGCCCTGGGAGGTGATTTTCGTGAAGCCGCTGGCGGCGGTGCTGAGCAACGTGTTCTTCGGGGTCCTGGGGTACAACCTCGCCGAGGTGCACGGGCGCACGCTGCTGCGGCTGTTCAACCCTGCCAGCACCGAGGCTCTGCTCGTGGCCGATGGGGTCCTGCAGCCAGCCACCGCCAAGATCCTCGACACCAGCGTGATCATCGACGGACGCATCCGTGGTCTGCTGGATTCGGGCCTGCTGGAGGGTCAGGTGATCGTGGCCCAGGCCGTGATCGATGAACTGCAGCAGCTGGCCGACTCGGGCAATGCCGAGAAGCGGGGCAAGGGCAGGCGCGGTCTCAACCTGCTGGCCGCCCTGCGCGAGACCTACGGCCGCCGCCTGGTGGTGAACAGCACCCGCTACGAGGGCAACGGCGCCGACGACAAGCTGCTCAAGCTGACCGCCGACACCGGCGGCACCCTGCTCACCGCCGACTACAACCTGGCCAAGGTGGCCGAGGTGCAGGATCTCCGAGTGATGAACCTGAGCGCCCTGGTGATCGCCCTGCGGCCCGAAGTGCAGCCAGGCGACGCCCTGCAGCTCAAGATCGTGCGCGAGGGCAAGGAGGCCAACCAGGGGGTTGGCTACCTGGAGGACGGCACGATGGTGGTGGTGGAATCCGCCCGGGCGCGCATCGGCCAGCGCCTGCCCGTGACGGTGACCGGAGCCCTGCAGACCCCAGCCGGACGCATGGTCTTCGCCCGCTGTGACCAGGATGGCCCGAAACAGCCCGCCACGGTCCAGCAGCCGACGGGCCCCCGCTAGGCTCCCATCCAGGCCCTGTAGAGCGTTTTCAGATGTCGGTGTCGGCCCCTTACTACGGCGATTCCGCCGTGATGCGCACACCGCCGCCCGATCTGCCGTCGCTGCTGCTGAAGGAGCGGATCGTCTACCTCGGCCTGCCCCTCTTCTCCGATGACGACGCCAAGCGTCAGATGGGGATCGATGTGACCCAGCTGATCATTGCCCAGCTTCTCTATCTCGAGTTCGACAATCCCGAGAAGCCGATCTTCTTCTACATCAACTCCACCGGCACCAGCTGGTACTCCGGGGATGCCATCGGCTTTGAAACCGAGGCTTTCGCCATCTGCGACACCATCCGCTACGTGAAGCCGCCGGTGCACACCATCTGCATCGGCCAGGCCATGGGCACCGCCGCGATGATTCTCTCGGCCGGCGCCAAGGGCCACCGGGCCGCCCTGCCCCACGCCTCGATCGTTCTGCACCAGCCACGCTCGGGTGCCCGCGGCCAGGCCAGCGACATCCAGATCCGCGCCCAGGAAGTGCTGCACAACAAGCACGTGATGCTGGAGATGCTCTCCCACAACACCGGCCGCAGCGTCGAGCAGCTCTCGAAGGATTCCGACCGCATGACCTACCTCACGCCGCGGGAGGCCCTGGAATACGGCCTGATCGACCGGATCCTCACCAGCCAGAAGCCGCTGCCGGTCCCCCTGGCCGGCTCGGTCTGACCCTGGACCGCTGAACTCGCTGATCTGAGCCGGCCCCCGCTCGTCCGTCACCCCGTCACCACCCCGTTCCGAACCCACCGCCATGCCCATCGGCACCCCCAGCGTTCCCTATCGCCTGCCCGGCAGCCAGTACGAGCGCTGGGTCGACATCTACACCCGCCTCGGCGTGGAGCGGATCCTCTTCCTTGGCCAGGAGGTCAATGACGGCATCGCCAACAGCCTGGTGGCCCAGATGCTGTACCTGGATTCCGAGGACAGCAGCAAGCCGATCTACCTCTACATCAATTCCCCGGGTGGATCGGTCACCGCCGGGCTGGCGATCTACGACACGATCCAGTACGTCAAATCGGACGTGGTGACCATCTGCGTGGGCCTCGCCGCCAGCATGGGTGCCTTCCTGCTGGCGGCGGGCACCAAGGGCAAGCGTCTGGCTCTGCCGCACGCCCGGATCATGATCCACCAGCCCCTGGGTGGCACCAGCCAGCGTCAGGCCAGCGACATCGAGATCGAGGCCCGCGAGATCCTGCGGATCAAGGACATGCTCAACCAGAGCCTGGCCGACATGTGCGGTCAGAGCCTCGAGAAGGTCACCAAGGACACCGACCGCGACTACTTCCTCAGTGCGGCCGAGGCCAAGGACTACGGCCTGATCGACCGGGTGATCTCCCACCCGAGTGAAGCCTGAGCGGCCAGGCGCGACCCTAAAGTCGCTGTTTGCCCTGCCCGATTCGCCGGATGGCCCAGCTCTTCTACGACTCCGACGCCGATCTGAGCCTGCTCGACGGCAAGACGGTGGCCATCATCGGCTACGGCTCCCAGGGCCACGCCCATGCCCTGAACCTCAAGGACAGCGGCGTGAATGTGGTGGTGGGCCTCTACGAAGGCAGCCGCTCGGCGGAGAAGGCCAGGGCCGATGGCCTCGAAGTGATGAGCGTGGCCGAGGCGGCCGAGCGCGCCGACTGGATCATGGTGCTTCTGCCCGATGAAACCCAGAAGGCCGTCTACGACGCTGAAATCGCGCCGCATCTCAAGCCCGGCAAGGTCCTCAGCTTCGCCCATGGCTTCAACATCCGCTTCGGGCTGATTCAGCCCCCCGCCGACGTCGATGTGGTGATGATCGCCCCCAAGGGACCTGGCCACACCGTGCGCTGGGAATACCAGAACGGCCAGGGGGTGCCTGCCCTGTTCGCCATCCATCAGGATGCCAGCGGCAAGGCCCGCGACCTGGCCATGGCCTATGCCAAGGCCATCGGGGGCACCCGCGCCGGCATCCTGGAAACCAACTTCAAGGAGGAAACCGAGACCGACCTCTTCGGTGAGCAGGCCGTGCTCTGCGGCGGCCTCAGCGAGCTGGTGAAGGCTGGCTTCGAAACCCTGGTGGATGCGGGTTACCAGCCCGAACTCGCCTACTTCGAATGCCTGCATGAAGTGAAGCTGATCGTGGATCTGATGGTGAAGGGCGGCCTCACCGCCATGCGCGATTCGATCTCCAACACAGCTGAGTACGGCGATTACGTAAGCGGTCCGCGTCTGATCACCGCCGACACCAAGGCCGAGATGAAGCGCATCCTTGCCGACATCCAGGACGGCACCTTCGCCCGCAACTTCGTGGCCGAATGCGAGGCCGGCAAGCCGGAGATGATCAAGGCTCGCCACCGCGACGCAGCCCATCCGGTCGAGCAGGTGGGCGTTGGCCTGCGGTCCATGTTCAGCTGGCTGAAGGCCTCCTGAAGCGGGATCTCCCCGGTGGCTCAGACCTGCGGTACAGGCTGAATCTGCCTGTGCTGGCCTGGGGTAGTGCCCAGGCCAGCACAAGTCTCACCCTGGCGTCAGCAGCCTGGATGGTGAGCGGACTGAGCGCCTCCCCCCTGGTGAACAGCCTGCTGCCGGGCCTGGTCACCCTGCCGGCGCTGCTGCCCCTGATCCGCCGTCCCCTGGCCGGGGTGATGCTCCAGCTGGTGGCGGTGCTCCTGTTGCTGGGCCTGGGGGTGAGCACCAGCTCGGCCGTTGGCTCCCCGGCAGCCGGAACCTCCAGTCCCGTGCTGCTGGCCATGGCCTCGGTGCTGGCCGTCGCGCTGGGAACGCGGATGACCGACCTGCCCCTGCAGAGGACCCTGCTGGCGAGGCACCAGCTGCCGATGGGTCAGCTGAGGCGGGCCGGGGAACTGGGTTCCCTGCTCGGCCATGGGCTCACGGCGCTGTTGTTCCCGATTGGCCGTGCCCTGCTCCAGTTCAGCCAGGCCCTGCTGCTGCTGCTGCCGGTGCTGCCCCTGGCCCGTCAGGCCGGGGGTGTCGCCCGGGGCGACCAGGCACCGGACGCAGGCACCGCGTCGGCGCCGTTGACGTTCAGCTGGCGCTGCTGCCTGCAGGGGATGCTGTTCGGCGGACTTTTCGGACTGCTGCCGCTGTGGGTGCGCCAGGTGGAAGCCGGCACCTGCCTGGATTTCGGCCTAGTGCTGACCGCCTATGGCCTGGGACGCAGCCTGGGCGGGACCTGGGGACTGGGTTGGTGGCCGGCTGCCCGGTCACTGGTGGGGACACGCCGGGAAGGAGCGTTCCGCTTCCTGGCCATGGCCCTGGTGCTGATCGCGACCCGCTGGCTGCCGGGCTGGGGGTCCCTGCTGATTTTCCTCCCCCTGGGCGGGCTGGCTCAGGCCAGCGACCTGGCCCAGGTCAGGGGCCTGTCTCAGCTGGGCGATGAGCCCCTGCGCTGGCAGATCCTGGCGCGCTCCGGGGCCATCGGCGGCCTGCTTGGCAGCCTGGCCATGGGCCTGATGGCGCAGCTGCTCGGGCTGTCCGTGGCCCTGCCCGTGCAGATCGGCCTGTTCCTGGCGGCGGCCCTGCTGCTGTCGCCGCGACGGCAGTGATCAGCGTGGCGGCCTCGCTCCAGCTCTGGCTGCTGCTGCTGCTGGCCGGCGCCCTGGATCGCCTGGTGGGTGATCCGATCAGCTGGCCCCATCCCGTTCAGGCAATGGGCTGGGCGATCCAGCGGCTGCGCGCCCCCGGGGAGCGCTGGGCCGGAGATCATCCCCTCCGGCTGCGCCTGGTGGGGATGGCGCTCACCGCCCTGGTGGTGAGCGTCAGTGGCCTGGCCGGCTGGAGCCTGGAACGGCTGGCGCTTGGCTCCGCTCCAGCTCTCCCCATGCCGTCCCCGCTGGCCTGGCTCGGCTTGCCCGTGCTGATGGTGGCTCTGGCCAGCGCCCTGGCCGCCGGCAGCCTCGAGACGGCCGTGAGGGCCGTCCTGGCACCGATCAGCGCCCCGCCGTGTCCAGAGGCCGACGAGGAGGAGGCCGGGCTGGAAGCGGGGCGCCGGCAGCTGGCCCTGATCGTGGGCCGGGATGTGCAGGGGCTCAGCCGGGAGGAGGTGATGCGCGGAGTGGCCGAAACCGCCGCGGAGAACGCCGTCGATGGCCTCTTCGGCCCATTGTTCTGGATGCTGACCGGCGCCGGGCTCTGGTCGGCCCTGGGGGTCGCTGATGGTGTTCCTGGCCCCCTGAGCCTGGCCTGGATGTACAAGGCCGCCAGCACTCTGGATTCGATGCTCGGCTACAGGCGGGGCCGCCTGCGCTGGCTTGGCACCGCCGGGGCCCGGCTCGATGACCTGCTCACCTGGCTGCCTGCCCGACTGGTGGCGTTCAGCCTGCCGGCTGCGGCCGGCAGAGTCGGTGAGAGTCTTCGCCTGGGGAGGGAGGCCCTGCGCCAGGGGCGAGCCGATCCATCCCCCAACGCCGGGGTGTCGATGGCGGCCTTCGCCCTGGCGGCCGGGGTTCAGCTGGGCGGCGTGAACCACTACGGCGGAGTGGCCAGGGCCAAACCGATCCTCGGCCGGGGGTACCCATCAGCCGATCCCGCCGCCATCGCCCGGATTCTGAGGTTGACCGCCCGGCTCGAGGCCCTCTGGCTGGCCCTGACTCTGCCCCTGCTGCTCAGTCTGAGTCAGGTTCAGTAGGCACCGCGATCTCGCGGGTAGAGGATCACTCCCACCGTGCGCAGGATGATCGCCAGATCCAGCAGGACCGTGCGGCGGCGCACGTAGCTGACATCGAGCCGGACACGGGCGTCGTAGCTGAGGTTGTTGCGCCCCGACACCTGCCAGAGCCCGGTGAGGCCCGGTCGCACCGCAAGCACCTCATCCATCTGACGGCCGTAGCGGTCCAGTTCGTCCCAGACGATCGGCCGCGGGCCGACCACGCTCATCTGGCCCTTGAGCACATTGATGAACTGGGGCAGCTCGTCGAGGCTGGAGCGCCGCAGGAATCCACCGATCGGGGTGATGCGCGGGTCGGCCTTGAGCTTGAAGTCCTTCTTGAATTCCGCCTTGAGTTCAGGCGACTGCTCCAGCAGGGTCTTGAGGATGCGGTCGGCATCCTTGCGCATCGTGCGGAACTTGATGCAACCGAAGCCCTTGTAGCCGCGGCCGATCCGACGCTGCACGTAGAAGACCGGCCCGGGCGAGCTCAGTTTCACCAGCACCGCCAGCAGCAGCAGCAGGGGACTGCCCAGGGCCAGCACCGCCAGGGAGAACACGATGTCGCCGCTGCGCTTGAGCACGCGGGATCGCTTCGACTGCGCCTGGATCAGCTGCTCGGCCGTGGGCACCGCGGTGATCATCGAATCAGCGACCACGAGCGGGGGGACCAAGTGCAGAGGCCGGGCAACGGAGCCGGCGGCCTCACAGGCGCTGAGCAACGTTCCGGACATCAACGCCCCCAAGGTGAGCGAACTCTAAAAATCGATTGGTCAACTCACCAGCTCTCGCGGTCACTCACCCCAGAGGCACAGCGCCGCAGTCGCTGCTGATGCCCCTGCCAGCGGCGCTCCAGAACCGCCTGCAGCCGCTGGCGGAAGCGCTCCGGCGAGAAACGCTCGGCCCACTGGCGCTGGCGCTCCGCGGGCAGGCAGTGCCACAACTGTCCCTGCTCGAAATGCTCCAGCGCCTGAACCAGGGCCGTGGCGGTCTGCTGCTCGAACAGAAGGCCGGTGGGATGGGGGGCCTCGGCGGTCAGGCAGCGGACCGTGTCGAGCAGCCCCCCCTGGCCGAGGCCGATCACAGGAGCACCCGCGGCCATGGCCTCCACAGGGGCGATGCCGAAATCCTCCAGACCGGCGTAGAGGTAGGCCCGGCAGCGGCCCATCAGATGAGTCACCCGCTCGGCGGAACAGGCCCCCAGCAGCGTCACGGTGGGGCCGGCCAGGGCCTGCAGGCGGGCCCGCTCCGGCCCGTCGCCCACCACCAGCAGGGGCAGGCCCAGGCGATTGCAGGCCTCGATCACCAGATCCACCCGCTTGTAGGGCACCAGGCGGCAAAGGCTCAGGTAGAAGTCGCCCCGGGGCAGGTCCCAGCGAAAACGGTCGACCGCCACAGGCGGATGCAGCACCTGGCTGAAGCGGCGCCAGCAGCGCCAGATCCGCCGTGCCGTGAAGCGCGAGTTGGCCAGCAGATGGTCGACCCGTGTGCTGCTGCTCACATCCCACTGGCGCAGCTGATGCAGCTGCCAGCGCACCCAGGGGCCCAGGGGGCCTCGGGCGATGGCAGACCCGGCCAGGTAGGCCTGCATCTGGTCCCAGGCGTAGCGGACCGGTGTGTGCACATAACTGATGTGGAGCTGATCGGGGCCGGTGAGCACCCCCTTGGCCACCAGGTGGTTGCTGCTGAGCACCAGGGGATAGCCCCCGAGATCGAGCTGCTCGATCGCCAGCGGCAGCAACGGCAGGTACTGCTGCACATGGCTCACCCCCCAGGGCAGGCGCTGGATGAAACTCGTCCGGATGTGCCGGCCCTCCAGCCAGCTGCCCGGCCGGGCACTCTCGCCATCCACCAGAGCGAAGAGGCTGGCGGCGGGACGGCCCTCGCCGAGAAGCCGATCGATCTGCTGCACCACCAGTTCGGCCCCACCGACCGAGCGCGGCGTGAACCACTCGTGCACGAGGGCGATCCGGCTGGGAAGTCCTGACATGCCGGCACGGTAGGGCCCGCGCCTGTGCGATCACATCACGAAAACTCTCAGCTGATTGCGTGCCCAGGCCTGGATCTGGATGCTGAACTGAGCTCAGCCAGCCATGCCCATCCGCGACCTGCTTGAAGATGCCCTCGAGGAACCCTCGATCGGGCTCACCCCATGCTTCAGCTGGCATGCCACCCCCGTGGGAATCGCTGCCCTCTGGCGTGCTGGAGCGGCTCCAGCCATCCCTCCGTACGAGACCGCCCTCAAGGAAGGGCTCGACGTCGGGCTGGATCTCAGCCGCGAAGAACGGGAGTTCCACCAGGTGCGCATGGGGCTGGTGCTTCTGTTCCATTCCTGATGCAGCCGAACCGATGAGTGAGCCCCCCGGCAACTCCACTCCAGCGCGGGGGGCGGTATCGATCTGGCAGCTCAAGCCCTGGTGGTGCCAGCCCTGGTCCATCCTGCTCACCGGGGTGCTCCTGATCGCCGGCAGCTGGTTCTGGCTGGGCCGCTGGTGGCTTACCGTTCCTCTCTCCACAGGCGTGCTGCTGTGGTGGTGGCTGTTCCTCGTGCTGATGCCCCGTCAGCTGAGCAGCCTGTCAGGACCGGAGGACATCGGTTGAAATGCAACCGATCCGACAGCGTCAGCTCCAGCCTTTCCGTTGGATGGTGATGACGGCACGATCCAGAGGGCGTACGCCATTCCGTTCCTTCCCAACCACGAGTCGCCATGAGTTACGAACCCGGTACCAGTGAATGCCGGCTGCTGATCGACAGCAAGGACCAGATCGAAGCAGTCCTGGCCAACCTCGCCAAGCTCGAGAACACCGATCACATCCGCATGCAGTTGCTGGCGGTCTACAACCAGCTGGAAGGTCTCCACGACCTCAGGCGGAGCAAGCCAGCCGCGGCGATCCCAGGCAGGGATGGAAGCGCCTGAGGAATGCATCCAGCTCGATCGGTCCGCAGCGCCGCCGCCAGCCCTGCTCGGCGATGGGGTGCCTCCAGGCGGTGATCCGAAGCGGCAGGCGTCCCTGAGGTCTGTACACGATCAGATAGCGGTAACGGCAATCGCGGCGAAACTCCGGCGACCCCAGGGGTTCGGCATGGAGATGGCAGCGCAGGAAGCCGGCCACCAGACCACCTGGACCGTGCCCATCGGTCCGGCAGGTCTCGAGGGCAGTACCCAGCCTCAGGGCCGCCCCGGCTGGATCCCCCTGACGGGGGAAGTAGAGATGAACAGGTCCCCAGCCGGGAAAGCCCAGGAAGGAGTACACCGCGGGGATGTCCATGGCAACGGCTCAAGAAGGTCCGCTTCCTCAATGCCCCGGCTGTCCCAGTGGTCGCTGGGGTCGCCGCTCCCTGGGGTCCCTGCTGCTGCTGGGCCTGATGGTCTGTGCCGGAATGGCCCTGGCCCAGCAGCACCATGGCGACACCGCCAGCCTGGCTTCCCTCCTGCGGGTGGGTGAACCGATCGTCACGGCCGACCAACGCCTGTTGCAGCTGGGCTGGCGGCCCGCAGCGGCCGCCGGCGCCGATGCCCTCGACCGGGAGCGCTCCGGCAGCCGCCTGGCCAGCCTCAGTGGCTGCGCCGGCACGGGACCGGGCTACTGCCGCTTCGATTACCGCAGGGGAAGGGCCAGGCTGGCGGTGATCACGCTGCCGTCCGTGTCGGACCATCGGGACGGGCCCCAGGTGCTGCGCTGGATCGATGAAGCCAGCGGTCAGCGCTGGGGTCTCTGTCAGGACGACCCCTCCGGTGAGCTGGCCCCCTGCAGCCCCGAGAGGCGCCAGGACTGAGCCGGGTGCCCATGGCAGGCGAGCCGATAGGTTTGGGCCGTTGCCGCTGCCGCAGGCCGATGGGTTTGGAGAACAAGCAACGCCCCCCCTGGCTGAACTGGCTGTTCCTGCTGATCTTTCTCTGGAGCAGCTGGCAGTTGGCGGGGTTCTGGTTCGAGCGGCTGCAGTGATGGCGTCGCCCTACTGATCGTCGAGGGCCTGCCTGAGGCGCGACAGCAGCGTGCGGCGGGCCACCTCCGGGCTCAGGCCCTGGTCGCTCGCTTCCTTCACCCACTCCTGGGCGGCCTGGATGAGGGCCTCCAGACCCGGCGCTCCCGAACGCAGGGCCTGAAAGGAGGCCATCAGGTCCTGGTCCAGGGCCTGGGAAGGATCTCCGCAGACGATGTACTGGCGGCCATCACTGCCTGTGTAGAGCAGGCTGCCCTCGGGTCCCCGCAGGGGAGCGGTGGCGGGAACGGTCAGAGAGGAGTCGGGACCCAGAGACGGGTCGTCGTCGGAGCGGGTCATGGCGAGGGGGCAATGGGGCGGATGCAGCTGCGGATTCAGGGATAGGCGTTGGGAACGAAGAACTGCTCATTCATCGGCGGACGGTGGTAATCACCGACGGTCTTACGAGGAGGCAGTTCGATCGGAGCGGGCGTCATGTCCTCGTAGGGGATCTTGGAGAGCAGATGACGGATGCAGTTGAGCCGGGCCCGGCGCTTGTCATCGGCCTCAACGGTGAACCACGGTGCCTCGGGGATGTTGGTGTGGGCGAACATCTGGTCCTTGGCCTTCGAGAACTCCACCCAGCGGTCGCGCGACTCCAGATCCATCGGCGAGAGCTTCCAGCGGCGGGCTGGATCATCCAGCCGGGAGCGGAAGCGGACTTCCTGCTCCTCGTCGCTGACCGAAAACCAGTACTTGAGCAGAACGATGCCGGAGCGCACCAGCATGCGCTCGAACTGAGGGGCCGATTGCATGAACTCCTCCACCTGCTCGTCGGTGCAGAAGCCCATCACCCGTTCCACGCCGGCACGGTTGTACCAGCTGCGATCGAACATCACGATCTCACCGGCAGCCGGGAAGTGCTCCACATAGCGCTGGAAATACCACTGGGTGCGCTGCTGATCCGAGGGCGTGCCGAGCGCGACGACATTGCAACCCCGAGGGTTGAGTGGTTCGGTGATGCGCTTGATGGCCCCTCCTTTGCCCGCTGCATCACGACCCTCGAAAAGAATGATCAGGCGAAAGCCGACATGCTTGATCCAGTACTGCATCTTCACCAGTTCGACCTGGAGTTTCTCCAGCTCTTTCTCGTAAAATTTGCGGCTGAGTTTGACCTGTTTATCTTCAGGTGGCGCTCCCAGATCGTCTTCACTTTCCCCCAGCAGATGGGAGGGGTGGTAGCGGTCCTGCTGACCGTTGGGGGCATAAGGAGAATGGGACCCGGGCAGGAAAGACTCCGGACCGGTGTCTCCGTGGCGGTCCTTCCTGGGCTTGGTCTTGGCGGAGCCCTGCTGGCCGGGGGTGGCCTTTTTGCCCTCACTCTTGCCTTTGCCTTTACCCATCAAGCTCTGCTCCGAACCCCCGACGATCCCTCCTGTCTAGAGGCATCCCCGTGAACAGAGTGTGAGTCAAGGGCAGATTGTTGAGGCCCTGACACGGCCATCGGCAAGGGAATGGCCACTGAGGCTCACGCAGAACGTCCCGGGGGACTCCTGGGGTGAGAGGTCCACCAGGGGCTCCACCCCCAGCCGCAATTCACCGCCATGGGTGCGGGCCACCCTCTGGGCGATCGCCAGACCCAGACCACAGTGACCGTGACCGCTGCGGGCCTCATCAAGCCGCTGGAAAGGCATCAGCGCCTGGGAACGCTGATCCTCGGCGATGCCCTCACCCTGATCCCAGACCTGCAGCTCGAAGCCGTCCCGTTGCCAGGCCCGCAGCACCAACCGCACGGGAGGCGTCCCATAGCTGAGGGCATTGTCGATCAGGTTGGCCACGGCGCGTCCCAGGGCGATCGGCTGAACCGTGGCGGTGACAGGGGCCAGATCGAGCTCCACCGGCTGGCCGTCGTACCGGGCCGCCAGCTCCGCCAGCAGCTCCGCCAGAGGCACGCTCACCGCCACCTCTCCTCCCCCGCCACCGGCAAAGAGCAGGAACTGGCCCGTGATCCGCTCGAGGTCGTCGAGATCGGCGCCGGCCCTGGCGCTGGCGGAGGCGTCCCCCAGCAGCGACAGACGTAGCCGCAGCCGCGTGAGCGGGGTCTTGATGTCGTGGGCGATGCCCGCGAGCATCGTCGCCCGCTCCCGCTCACTGTCCTCCAGGCGCTGGAGCATGGCGTTGAAGCGCTGGGCCAGGCGGCGCACCTCGGGAGCGCCGCGCTGGGGCATGGGCTCCGGTTGCGCATCGAGGCCCACCCGAGCCAGGGCCCGCTCCAGCTGCTGCAGCGGCCGCTGCACTTCCAGCAGCAGGAACAGGGCCCCGGCCATCACACTGCCGCTCACAAGCGAGAGCGTCACCAGCAACGGGTCGGGTGGCCAGCCGAAACGGGGCCGAATGGGGGCATAGAGCCAGACCGGCTCCAGGGGTGAGGCCAGCTCGATCCAGACACCTCGGGCCGCACCGTGATTCGGCACCACCTCGGGGCAGCGGGGGAGGCGGCGACACAGCTCGAGCTGCAGCTGATCGGCTTGCCGCTCGAGGCGTGCATCATCCCCCTGGCCGAGCAGACTCCAGCGGCGGGGGGATCGAGGCGGCTGACCCACGCCCAGCTGCAGGCCGCTGAGCTGGGAGACGGTGGCCGGCGGGAAGCGCTCCAGCGCCAGCTCCGAGAGCCTCAGGTTCAGGGCCACCTGGGGACCCATCTGGGCGATCTGAGCCTGGCCGATCCGAGTACCGAGCAGGGCCTGAAGCAACACCAGGCTGAGGGCCCACCCCCCCAGAAAGAACACCCCGAGGCGCAGCGAGAGGGCAGCGGAGCGCATCGAGGGGGCCATGGCTCAGCGGTTGCGGGGCTGGCCGTCGGGAACGAACACGTAGCCATAGCCCCAGACCGTCTGGAGGTAGCGCGGTCGGCTGGGATCGGGCTCCACCAGCCGCCTCACCCGCGAGACCTGCACGTCCATGCTGCGGGTGTCGGTGTCGCTGGCGGGACCTCGGGCCAGCTCGATCAGACGCTCCCGCGACAGGGGGCGGTGGGGATGCTGCACGAAGGCCGCCAGCAGGCTGAACTCACCGCTGGTGATCGTCACAGGTTGATTCTGCCGCTCCAGGGTGCGGGCGGAGAGATCCAGCACATTGTCGCCGAAGTGCACCAGCTCGCCATCGGCGAGCGGGGTGCCTGCGGGCAGGGTGCCGCGGCGGCGCAGCACGGCTTCGATGCGGGCCATCAGCTCCCGGGGCAGAAACGGCTTGGCCAGATAGTCATCGGCGCCCTGCTCCAGCCCGATGATCCGGTCGACCGCCTCGCCGCGGGCCGTGAGCATCACCACGGGCAGATCGTCGCTGGCATCCCGCAGGCGCCGCAGCAGGGTGAGGCCGTCGTCGCCTGGCAGCATCAGATCGAGCACCACCAGGTCGGGGCGCTGGAACTCCAGCCGGGCCATCAGCTGGCGGCCGTCGGTGAGGCAGCGCACCTCATAGCCCTGGTCGGTGAGATAAGTGCCCAGCAACTGGCGCAGTTCGGGGTCGTCATCGACCACCCAGATCGTGTGGGTTCGGCTCAAGGCGGAGGCCGCAGCTGGCCCGACTGTATGGAGTGGACGCCGTCACGCCCAGGGGGATCCAGCCGCGGGGCTTGCCAAAGGTGACTCCCCGGCTCTGCAGACAGGTCCGGTCATGGCTTGGCCCCGGCAACCGCTGCCGCAGGGGCTGACCGGGGCCGCCGACCTCCATAGGGTGAACGCCATGGCGACCACCACCAGCTCCAGAAGACGACCCGACCGCTCAGCCGGCCAAGGCCCGCTGTGGCTGGTGGTGGTGGCCGGCCTGCTGCTGAGCCTGGCGGGACCGGGGCTCGCCCAGGACACCCGGTCGCTGCAGCTCTACCACGAGCGGATGCAGGCCTGGTTCGAGCGCCTGGACCGCAACCGCGATGGCAGGCTGACTCCCCAGGAAAGCCGGGGCCAGCCCTACCTGGAAACGAATTTCCAGCGGCTGGATCAGGAGGGCCGGGGCTACCTTCTCCCCAGCGACCTGAGTCCCCGTCAGAAGGTCTTTCTGGGAGTGCGGCTGCGCACGGTGTTCGCCCAGTCCGACCGCAATGGCGATGGTCGGCTCAGCCGCCAGGAGGCACGGTCCTTCCCCTGGCTGGACCGTCGGTTCTCGGAAATCGACCTGAATCGAGATGGAGCCGTGACCCTGCAGGAGGTGTGGGAGTCGAGAAAGTCGCTGGCTCCTCGGCCCTGAGCGCGGGGGCTGCGCTCAGCGCTCAGGCCGGTCGGGCGGACGGATGCGCACCACTGACCACACCAGCCGGGCCACACCAGCCGGCAGTGCCAGCACCCCACCCAGCCCGGGCATCGCCAGGCGCAGCAGGCGGTACATCCCGTTGATCAGCAACAGCAGCGCAGCCACGGCCAGCCCCAGGACCAGCAGCACCCCGAACGCCTGCAGCAGGCCCACCAGCAGACGGATCAACCCCTGGCCGATCTCGCTGAGTCCGCTGATCAGGGCGCTGATCACCTTGCTGAGCACCAGCAGTGAATCCAGCCGGCTGGGGAGCTGCATCAGCAGCACCAGCACACCGATTCCAGCCGTCCCGTTCAGCAGGGCCATCCCCGCCTCCCGCCAGGAGGACCCTCTCCGCCGCTGGCGGGAGGAGAACACCTTGCGGGGCAACTGACTCTTGCGGCCCGGATCCGGCAGGTGGGGCTTCATGGCGGCGGCCTCTCAATCGAGCGTGTAGCCCGCACCTCGCATCCAGCGCTCGAATTCCAGCAGCACCAGTTCATTGGGGCAATCCACCAGGCTGAGACCCGCCACCGTGCAATCCCCCTGGCCGCCGTGGTGAAGCGAGAGGTGAAAGTCCTTGCCGCTGAGGCCGCAGACCTCGGGATCACTGCGCACAACCACATCGAGGGAGGCCCCCAGCCGATTCACCCGGCGGCGCAGTTCGGACCAGCTGCTGGTCATGGCTTTGTCGTCATCGCAGCAGGGCCATGGAGTTCAGCATCATCGGCAGGCCAACCGACCCAGTCGGACTTTCCCTCTGAGTGTGGCCACAGGTTCCTGTTCGTCAATGGGGCAGGCACCTAGCGGGGAGGGGTGAGCGGGGAGGTGGGGGTGACCGCGGGGC